>JALNVG010000085.1 GCA_023227685.1 Bacteroidaceae bacterium | reverse complement strand
GCCGATGCGACTTTAATTCATATTTCTACGGATTATGTGTTTCAAGGTGACCGGACTACTCCTTGTCTGGAAAGCTGGGAAACAAATCCGCTTGGAGCTTATGGCAGGACGAAATTGGCCGGTGAACAGTGTATAATTAATTCCGGATGTAAATATATTATCTTTCGCACGGCGTGGTTGTATTCTCCGTTTGGCAAGAACTTTGTCAAGACAATGCAGAAATTAACGGCTGACAAAGATAGTCTCAAAGTCGTATTTGATCAAGTGGGTACACCAACTTATGCAGGCGACCTGGCAAAGTTGATCGGTTACGTGATTGAAACAAATCAGCTCGGCAAACAGGGAATTTATCATTTCAGCAACGAAGGTGTTTGTTCGTGGTATGATTTTGCCGTAGCAATAGCTTCATTGAGTGGAAATACCTGTGATATTCAGCCTTGTCATAGTGATGAGTTTCCGAGTAAGGTGAAACGCCCTAATTTCTCTGTGTTGGACAAGTCGAAATTGAAAGCCACCTTTGGAGTTAAGGTACCGTATTGGATGGATTCTCTGAAGAAATGTATTACTGAATTGAAAAAATAAAAAATTTATAGCATGGAATACAAAAGAAATATAATGATTACCGGTGGTGCCGGATTTATAGGCAACCATGTGGTACGCTTGTTTGTTACAAAGTATCCTGAATATCATATAATCAATCTGGATAAGTTGACTTATGCCGGCAATTTGGCTAATCTGAAAGATGTAGAAAACGCTCCGAATTATACTTTCGTAAAGGCAGATATCTGTGATTTTGATAAGATGATGGAGCTATTTAAAACTTATCAAATCGACGGTGTGATTAATCTGGCTGCTGAGAGTCATGTGGATAGAAGCATTAAGGATCCGTTTACTTTTGCGCATACGAATGTGATGGGTACGCTTACGTTACTTCAGGCGGCAAAGTTGAGCTGGGAGGCTTCTGCTACAGGTTTTGAGGGGAAACGGTATTATCAGATTTCTACCGATGAGGTGTATGGGGCGTTGGCGTTTGACGGTACGCTCTTTACGGAGGATACGAAATATCTGCCTCATAGTCCATATTCGGCCAGTAAGGCAAGCGCGGATCATTTTGTAAGAGCTTTCCATGATACTTACGGTATGCCGACCATTATTACGAATTGTTCGAATAATTATGGTCCTTATCAGTTTCCCGAGAAGTTGATTCCTCTATTTATCAATAATATCCGTCATGGTAAACCGCTACCGGTTTATGGAAAGGGCGAAAATGTGCGCGATTGGTTATATGTTGTCGATCATGCACGGGCTATCGATCTGGTTTTTCACGAAGGTAAGACGGCAGACACTTATAATATAGGAGGATTTAATGAATGGAAGAATATTGATTTGATTAAGGTAATTATCAAAACCGTTGATCGTCTTCTTGGTTATGAGGAAGGTCATTCCTTAAAACTTATTACACATGTAACCGATCGTAAAGGGCATGATCTGAGGTATGCCATTGATTCTACCAAACTCAAAAACGAATTGGGTTGGGAGCCGAGTTTGCAATTTGAAGAAGGTATAGAAAAAACCGTTCGCTGGTATTTGGATAATCAAGCATGGATGGATCATATCACCTCCGGAGCCTATCAGAAATATTATGAAGACATGTATAAGAATAGATAAAAGTTAACCATCTGTTCTGCGACAACAAAATCGATAAGAAGTATATTGGGCGTTCTGTGAATTTTGATAAAAATACTTCAAAGTGTGTTTTTATCAAGTATAAATCTGCGTGTACGAATAAAAAAGTCTCGTATCTCTTTTTTATTCATAAAAAATATCTAATTTTGTGGCCAATTGTAAAGTGTAGTTTGCAAAATGGATAATTCAATTATACATACTGGTATCGTGAATGATATTCAAGGTACCTGTGTCTCAGTGAAAATAATACAAGTTTCTGCCTGCGCTACGTGTGGAGCAAAGGGGCTTTGTTCGTCGTCTGACAGCAAAGAAAAAATGGTTGATGTAACAGTTTCCGATACATCTCCTTATAAAAAGGGTGATGAAGTGGAACTAGTGGGGCGAACATCAATGGGGTTAAAGGCGGTTGGTATAGCTTTTGTTGTACCGTTTCTGCTTCTTATTGTTTCGCTGTTTGCTTTTATCGCTTTGCTAGATAACGAGTTAGTGGCTTCTGCTTTATCTTTAGGTATAGTGGCTGTTTTCTATTTTATTTTGTCGCTGAATAAATCTGCTTTAAAGAAACAATTTTCATTTACAATAAAACCAATAAAAAAATAGTAAGATTATGAATTTGATTCTAATTGCAGTAATTTCTTTAGGTGCCATAGCGTTGATTTCAGCGCTTATCTTATTTTTGGCTTCTAAGAAGTTTGCTGTGTTTGAAGACCCTCGAATTACAGAAGTGGCTAAGGTTTTGCCTCAAGCTAATTGTGGTGGTTGTGGTTACCCCGGTTGTAGTGGCTTTGCAAATGCTTGTGTAAAAGCTGGTTCCTTGCAAGGTAAGTACTGCACGGTTGGTGGTCAGCCGGTTATGACGAAGGTTGCATCAATTCTCGGACTTGAAGTGGAAGAGGCTGAGCCTACAGTTGCTGTTGTGAGATGTAACGGTACATGTGAGCATCGTCCACTTGTAAGTCGCAATGACGGTACGCGATCTTGTGCTATAACTTCTTTGCTTTATGGTGGAGAAACCGGATGTAGTTATGGTTGCTTGGGAGGCGGTGATTGTGTGAATGCTTGCCAATTTGATGCAATCCATATGAATCCGGTAACCGGACTTCCCGAGGTTGACGAAGATAAGTGTACATCTTGTGGTGCTTGTGTAAAAGCTTGTCCGAGAAATATAATTGAGGTTCGTCCGAAGGGAAAGAAATCTCGCCGTGTCTATGTCTCTTGTGTAAATAAAGATAGGGGACCTATTGCCAAAAAGGCTTGTGAAGTCAGTTGTATAGGTTGTGGTAAATGTGTGAAAGTATGTCCTTTCGGTGCTATTACGCTTGAAAATAATTTGGCATATATAGATCCTAATGTTTGCAAGTCTTGCAGAAAATGTGTAGATGTTTGTCCGCAACATGCCATTGTTGAATTGAATTTTCCTCCTCACAAACCGAAAATCGCGGTTGTTGAAGAAGTTGATTCTACTAAAACGATAGAAACTCCGAAGGCTGTAGAAGCTGTGGCTGTTTCTGTTGATTCTCCCAAAGAAAATAATAATTGAATAAATCATAGAGTTGTATGTTAAAGACATTTTCAATCGGTGGAGTTCATCCACAAGAAAATAAGTTATCAGCACATCAGTCTATTATCAAAGCTGCAATTCCTCCACAAGTAGCTATCTTGTTGAGCCAGCATATAGGAGCTCCTGCCAAACCTTTGGTTGCAAAAGGTGATACTGTGAAGGTTGGCATGAAGATTGCAGAACTCGGAGGCTTTGTTTCTGCCGCTATTCATTCTTCTGTGAGTGGAAAAGTATTGAAAATAGATAATGTTATTGATGCCAGCGGATACCCGAAACCTGCTATTATCATTAATGTGGAAGGTGATGAGTGGGAAGAGACTATCGATCGTTCCGATACGCTAGTTAAAGAGTGTAAATTCTCGTCTGAAGAAATAATTAAGAAACTTACTGATTGCGGTATTGTCGGTATGGGAGGCGCATGTTTCCCTACGCAAGTCAAACTTTGTCCGCCTCCTGCCTTCAAAGCGCAATGTGTTATTATCAATGGTGTTGAGTGTGAACCATACTTGACGGCAGATCATCAGCTGATGCTTGAGCATGCCGAGGAAATTATGGTCGGTGTTTCTATCTTGATGAAAGCTGCGAAAGTTAATAAGGCTTTTATCGCAATAGAAAATAACAAACCCGATGCTATTGAATTACTGAAGAAGACCGCTTCAAGTTATCCGGGTATTGAGGTCGTACCCTTAAAAATGAAATATCCGCAGGGTGGTGAGAAACAACTTATTGATGCGGTGACTGATCGTCAGGTTGCTAGTGGTGCTTTGCCTATTTCTGTCGGAGTTATTGTGCAGAATGTTGGTACCACATTTGCTGTTTATCAAGCCATCCAGAAAAATAAACCTTTGTTTGAACGTGTAATTACGATAACGGGTAATTCTTTAGCCAAACCGTCTAATCTCTTGGCGAGAATCGGTACTCCATTACGCCAGTTGGTTGATGCCTGTGGAGGTTTGCCCGATGATACCGGTAAGGTTATTAGTGGTGGTCCGATGATGGGTAAAGCGCTGATAAACCTTGATGTGCCGATGACTAAAGGTAGTTCCGGACTGTTGATTATGAACGAAGAAGAGGCTAAACGTGGTGAAATTCATCCCTGTATTCGTTGTGCTAAATGTGTTGATGCTTGTTCTATGGGACTTGAACCGTATCTGCTTGCTCAACTTGCCGCTCACGGTGAGTTTGAGAGAATGGAAAAAGAAAGAATCATGGATTGTATAGAATGTGGTTGTTGTCAGTTCACTTGTCCGTCCAATCGTCCCATTCTTGATTATTGTAGACTGGGAAAAAATAAGGTTGGCGCAATGATTCGAGCTCGTAAAGCGAAAAAATAACAAAGATGGAAAATAAATTATTTGTATCTCTTTCTCCGCATGTTCATAGCGAAGATACTGTAAAGAGAAATATGCATGGTGTGCTTATTGCATTGATACCAGCCTTTTTCGTTTCACTTGTCGTTTTCGGAATAGGTGCTTTAATCGTTATGGTCACATCTGTTGTCTCATGTCTGTTTTTCGAATGGGCTATCGGTAAGTATATCATGAAAAGTAAAACGACGACTATCGGTGATTGTTCTGCTATTATTACCGGAGTATTATTAGCTTTCAATTTGCCTTCAAACCTTCCGATATGGATTATTATTCTTGGCGCTTTATTTGCTATCGGTGTGGCTAAAATGCCATTTGGTGGTCTGGGCTGCAATCCTGTTAATCCTGCTTTGGCCGGTCGTGTGTTTCTGTTAATTTCATTTCCCGTACAAATGACTTCTTGGCCAGTTGTAGGGCAGATCACTTCTTATGCTGATGCAACGACTGCTGCTACTCCACTAGCTATAATGAAAGGGGTGATTAATGGTACTTCGGGTGTTTCACTTAATCAGTTGCCTAGTGCCTGGAATCTTTTTATTGGTACCAATGCCGGTAGTATAGGTGAAATTAGTGCTGCAGCTTTGTTGCTTGGATTAATTTTCATGCTATGGAAAAAGATTATAACTTGGCATATTCCGGTTAGTATATTAGCTACGGTATTTGTTTTTACAGGTATTATGCATTTGGTTAATCCTGTTGAGTATGCCAGACCATTGATTCAGTTGCTGTCAGGAGGTTTGATGCTCGGGGCAATTTTCATGGCTACCGATTATGTAACTTCTCCTATGAACAAAAAGGGAATGTTGATCTATGGCTTTTTTATAGGAGTGCTGACCGTAGTTATTCGTCTGTTTGGCTCTTATCCGGAAGGTATGTCGTTTGCCATTTTAATCATGAACTGCTTTACTCCGCTCATTAATATCTATTGTAAACCTAAACGCTTTGGGGAGGTAGCTAAGAAGAAATGAAAAAATTAGAATCATCATTAAAGAATATGGTATTTGTGCTTACGGGCACGACAGTAATATGTGTTGCATTACTTGCCTATGTTAATTTGCTGACTGCAGAACCAATAGCTAAGGCTAATGCGAATATCTTGAATACCGCATTAAAAGAGGTTCTTCCTGCTTACGATAATAATCCTGTGACGGAGGCAGATACTGTTTTCGGTGAAAAGGATGGTAAAAAGACAGTGAAATATATTATTTATCCAGCCAAAAATAATAACAAATTGGTAGGTACCGCTGTAAAGTCCGAATCTTTGGGCTTTGGTGGCGAGTTAACTGTACTTGTCGGTTTTCAGGCCGATGGGAAGGTATATGGCTATTCTGTATTGAGTCATTCTGAAACTCCGGGATTGGGCTCTAAATCAGTGAGTTGGTTTAAGAAGGGCAGCAAGGGTGATATTATCGGAATGAATCCCGGCGAGAAACCGCTAATTGTGAAGAAGGATGGGGGACAAGTGGATGCTATCACTGCTGCAACTATTACTTCAAGAGCGTTTTTGCGTGCTGTTAACAGTGCTTATGAAGCATTTAAAAATAATGGTGAAAAGCCTAATGGCATGACTGGTGCTACGAAACATGTTGAACCGTCTGATTCTATCAGTACTAAATAAGATAAGAAAGGTATAGAAAATGAATAATATCAAAGTTTTTCTAAACGGATTGATCAAAGAAAATCCGACGTTTGTACTAATGCTCGGTATGTGTCCGACGTTGGGCACTACCTCTTCGGCTATTAACGGTATGAGTATGGGATTGGCCACCATGTTTGTCTTAATTTGTTCTAATACAGTTATTTCGCTGTTGAAGAATCTGATTCCTGATATGGTAAGGATACCATCGTTTATTGTTGTCATTGCTTCTTTTGTTACATTACTGCAAATGGTGATGCAAGCTTATGTACCAGGATTATATACGACATTAGGTATATTCATTCCACTTATTGTGGTTAATTGTATCGTATTGGGACGTGCTGAGGCATTTGCTGCCAAGAATACGCCGGTGGCTTCTTTTTTTGACGGATTAGGTATGGGACTTGGTTTTACAATTGCGTTGACATTACTTGGAGCTTTACGTGAAATCTTGGGTACAGGTAAAATTTTTGGTATGACACTATTCCCTGAGAATTATGGTATGTTGATGTTTGTATTGGCTCCCGGAGCATTTATTGTTTTGGGATTTCTCATTGCATTTATTAACAGTTTCAAAAAAGTGTAATTTAATAAAAGACAATTATGGAATATATATTAATATTTATATCGGCGATTTTTGTCAATAACATTGTATTATCTCAGTTCTTGGGGATTTGTCCATTTTTGGGTGTCTCGAAGAAGATCGATACGGCTATGGGAATGGGGGCAGCTGTAACTTTTGTGCTTACTATTGCTACCATTGTCACATTCTTAATACAGAAATTGGTACTAGATGCCTTTGGCTTACAGTATTTGCAGACTATAACCTTTATTTTGGTTATTGCTGCATTGGTACAAATGGTTGAAATCATTCTTAAAAAAGTTTCACCGGCACTTTATCAGGCTCTAGGCGTTTATTTACCACTTATTACAACCAATTGTTGTATTCTTGGTGTGGCTATATTGGTAATTCAGAAAGATTTTAATTTGCTGACAGGTGTTGTCTATGCTTTTTCCACGGCTTTGGGCTTTGCGTTGGCATTGGTGGTTTTTTCCGGTATTCGTGAGCAGATGAGCTTGGTCAATGTCCCGAAAGGTATGAGGGGAACGCCGATTGCATTAATAACCGCAGGATTACTAGCCATGGCTTTTATGGGCTTTTCCGGTTTAGTATAATTGCCCTGATTATCTCTATAAAACGTTTAATCAATTAAATTGAAATTATGAAAGGAAAAATCTTAGTTACTGGTGGTACCGGTTTTATTGGTTCCCACACTGTGGTTGAACTGCAGAAAGCCGGACATGAAGTTGTTATTGTTGATAATCTCTCCAATTCAAGTGCTGATGTAGTTGACAATATAGAGAAAGTTTCGGGAATACGTCCTGCTTTTGAAAAATTGGATTGTACGAATCTGGATGCTATGAAAGGTTTGTTTGAAAAGCATAAAGGTATTAATGCCATTATTCATTTTGCAGCCAGTAAGGCTGTTGGTGAATCGGTAGAAAAACCGTTACTCTATTATCGTAATAATATTGTGTCGTTGATTAATCTACTTGAGCTAATGCCTAAATATGCAGTTGAAGGTATTGTTTTCTCTTCTTCTTGTACGGTTTACGGTCAACCGGATAAATTGCCTGTAACAGAAGAGGCTCCGATTAAGAAAGCTGAATCTCCTTATGGTAATACTAAGCAGATAAACGAAGAAATTATCCGTGATACTGTAGCTTCGGGTTCACCTATCAAGTCAATTTTATTGAGATATTTCAACCCGATCGGTGCTCATCCTTCTGCTCTTTTAGGAGAGTTACCACTTGGTGTACCCTGTAATTTAATTCCTTATTTGACTCAGACAGCTCTTGGTCTTCGCAAAATATTGAACGTATTTGGTGGTGATTATAATACTCCGGATGGTTCATGTATTCGTGATTATATCAATGTTGTAGATTTGGCTAAGGCTCATGTATTTGCTATAGCTCGTATTTTTGAGAACAAACAGAAAGAAAAGGTTGAAGTTTTTAATATTGGTACCGGGCAGGGACTATCAGTTCTCGAATTGATCCATACTTTTGAAAAAGCTACCGGTGTTAAATTGAATTATAAAATAGTTGACAGAAGGCCTGGTGATATTGAACAGGTTTGGGCTGATCCTTCAAAAGCTAATAATGAGCTTGGATGGAAGGCTGAGACAACGATCGAAGATACTTTGCGTTCGGCTTGGAATTGGCAGAAAGAACTTCGCAAAAGAGGTATCCAATAAATCTTTGATGATAAGATTCTTTTGATAGACCTTATCGTCAAAAATGTAAATATATCATAAAAAGGAAGCATAACAAGTTTTAAGTTATGCTTCCTTTGTGAGTTGTAAGTACTTGTTGTGTTTTATAACATAATCTGTAATTTGTTATATGGAATTTTATTTTATATTTTTGTAAATTATAAACTAAATTTAGAGTAAACTGATGTTTTCGTATAGTCTAATAAAATGAGAATATGAAAGTAGAAATTAGCGCACCTCAACTTTTATCAATAGTATATACAAAGAAATGTCGTCCTTCTATTTATTGTGATAAATTGCATAGCTTATCCGAGAAAGAGTGGAAGCGTATAACTTATATGTATTTTCAGGAAGAACGATTAGGTATTTTTAGTTCTAGTGGTATGGAGAGTCTTCGTGCGATTAAATCGCGTATAAGATATGATAAAGGTGAGAGCTTTAGTGAATTGATGCGTTTAAAACGTGAAGCTTCTGTTACCCGTCTGCGGATTCATGAATTTATCAAAAAAAGAATTACTTTGCAAGTACATGACTTGATGTTGATTAATAGCGACAAGTCAGTGAAAATGGCTAATGAAGCTTTAAGTATGCATTTTAGTCTGCGCAAATTAGAGCAGGTATTTCTTGTCTTTGAACGGAATATGGATTGGTTGAACAAATTCTATGAATTGGATTTGAAGATTGATTATTTAGTCAAGGATCTTAAAAAATATTATATTCCCGATGATGAGCGTACGAAGTTGCGCTATAAATTATATAAATTGAAAGAGGCATTGCAAGTTTTGCCACTCGACGATTGTGATGCCTTGTTCACTCAAGTGAAAGTGAAAGTAGATTCTTTTTT
>JALNVG010000084.1 GCA_023227685.1 Bacteroidaceae bacterium | reverse complement strand
ACAGAGCCTTATCTGGTTGACGCACTAAGCTTTACCGAAGCCGAAGCCCGTATCATCGAAGAAATGACACCCTTTATCACAGGAGAATTCACCGTGGCCGACATCAAACGTGCACGCTACAGCGAACTGTTCCCCAGTCAGGAAGAAGCTGCCGACAGATGGTACAAATGCAAACTGTTTTTTGTAACACTTGACGAGAAGAGCGGAGCCGAAAAAAAGACCGCTGCTATGATGCTCGTTCAAGCCGACGACTTGCGCAATGCCGTAAAAAATTTGGACGAGGGCATGAAAGGTACCATGGCTGATTATCAAATAGCCTCGATAGCCGAAACCCCTATCATGGATGTATATCCGTTCAAAGCCGATGGCGAAGTTGTCAGAAGCTGAGAGTAATACGAGAAAAGAGGTAAACCGAAAAAATGAACATCGCTGACAATCTGAAAAAAATCAATCAGGAGCTACCCGATAATGTGAAGTTGGTGGCCGTCTCAAAATTCCATCCTGCGGAAGCCGTCAAAGAGGCCTATGACCAGGGACAACGGATTTTTGGCGAAAACCACGTACAGGAAATGAGTGCCAAACAGGAGCTGCTTCCCAAAGATATCCAATGGCACTTTATCGGACATTTGCAAAAAAACAAGATCAAATACATGATCTCGTACGTCTCAATGATTCACAGCATCGACTCGTTCGATCTGATGAAAGAGGTGAACAAACAGGCGGCCAAGGTGGGAAGAACAGTCAACTGCCTGCTGCAAATACACATTGCTTCTGAAGAAACAAAATTCGGATTCAGCATTGACGAATGCCGCAAACTGCTGGCGGGCGAAGAATGGAAAGAAATGAAGAACGTGAATATCTGCGGACTGATGGGCATGGCCACCAACACGGACAACACGGATCAGGTGAAAAAAGAATTCACCTCACTAAGCGATCTTTTTAAAGAGGCAAAAGATTCATGGTTTGCCAACTCCGTCGATTTTAAAGAATTATCCATGGGCATGTCGCAAGACTACCCCATAGCAATTGCTGCCGGAAGCACGATGATACGTGTGGGCACCCGTATTTTTGGGAACCGCATCTACAAATAAATTAAGAAAAAAAAAGAACGGTATAAGTTCTCTGCATCAGAGACTCATCCCGTTCTTCTTCCTTTTTAATTTTTAAAATCTATTACTTTTCAGCTTTCCACAAACCGTGGATGTTGCAATATTCATAGGCTGCAACCACCTTTTCGCCTTCTGCCAAAACAAAATGAGCTATCGGTTCCTGACCGGGTTTCAATTCACGCATCTGGCAACCGCCATTCGTCGTTTCCAAAGCAATCCACTGAATATAATGAGCTTCAAGCATCGGATGCAAAGTGGAACCCACCGTAATTTTTACTTTCTTTCCATCGATATCAATCAACGGAACATGCTTTTCCGTACTGGAATCGGCAGTCTTTGCTACTAATTCTTCCATTTTTTCACCGCAGCAAACTAAGGAGCCACCGCCATTGATAACCTTGTAAACCAGATTACCGCACTTGTGACAAAGAAAAAATTTTAAACTTGACATTTGTTTTAATTTTTAAAACCGTTAATTATTAATCTTATTCTCATTAAACAAAAATCGTAATATAAATGTTCAAACAAATTACAGCAATTGACTGGCTATCTCACTCAGTTCGCTACGTTCACCTTTCACCAGATTGACATGCGCAAAAACATTCTGATCTTTCATGCGATCGATCATATATACCAATCCGTTGGACTGCATATCCAGATACGGCTGGTCTATCTGCTGAATATCACCGGTGAACACCATCTTCGTGCCCTCTCCGGCCCTTGTGATGATTGTTTTGATCTCATTGGGTGTGAGGTTTTGCGCTTCATCGATAATGCAATACACACTACTCAGGCTGCGCCCGCGAATGAAAGCCAGTGCCTCAATAACCAACTGATCGTTTTTCTGTATCTCATCAAGATATTTGACCTCACTCGAGTTGGAAGCAAACTGATGCTTGATCACATTGAGGTTGTCAAACAACGGCTGCATGTACGGTGCCACCTTTTCTTTGGCATCACCGGGCAAGAAACCGATATCTTTATTAGACAACGCCACAATGGGACGGGCCAGCAATATCTGTTTATAATCCTTGAGCTTACTCAGGGCTGCCGCCAGTGCCAAGAGTGTTTTGCCAGTGCCTGCCCTGCCTGTAAGGGCCACCAGCTTGACGTCGGGATCATTGAGCACTTCAAAGGCAAAGCTCTGCTCGGCATTTCGAGGTTCAATGCCGTAATTGTGCCCCTTGACCACCCTGTTCACCGTATGCGTGAACGGATTATAACGGGCCAACACACTGCTCTTGTCGCTCTTGAGCACAAAGCAATCATTGGGATGAACTACCGCCTTGAAATCAAAATTGTCGATATCCACGCCTCCTTTTGATGAATAAATCTCATCAATCTTGGCCGGATCGATATGCTCAAACACCTCGTTGGTCTTCTCAAAAATATCGATATTGGTCACCTTATCGCTATAATAATCTTCACAAAGCACTCCTATCGAACGGGCTTTCATCCGCAGGTTCACATCCTTGCTCACCAAGATGGTTTTCATGTCCGGATAACGGGCCGACAGGGCTTCCGCCACGGCCAGTATCTGATGGTCGGGCTTGTCCAACGAAAAGGAGGCTTTGACCTTGGGCGACAGCACTTTGCCCGTGACAATGAACAGCCGGCCCAAACCCGTACCCAGATCGGCTCCTTTGGTAAACAAATCGTTATCGGTGATGCTGTCGAGCTCACGCACAAAATCGCGTGAATTGAAATTGATTTGCTCGTTTCCTTTCTTAAACTTGTCGAGCTCCTCCAATACGACGATCGGGATATATACGTCATTCTCTTGGAAATTCTTCAGACATTCGCTATCATGAAGAATAACATTGGTATCTAAAACGAAATTTTTCTTGTTTCCCATGATTATTATTTTTTTTATAACTAAATTTGCGGTCGTTAAAAGTGAATTGTTAATTCTTATCTCTTACCCCGCGCTTGGCTAACTTGCAATGCTCTAAGTTAGTAAAATACATCAAAAAAGGTGAGGTAATCGAGTTAATATTCCTTAAATAGAAAAGAAGATGGATTACGATCAGACCATTCAATATATCTTTGATAGCGTCCCTATGTTCCAAAGAGATGGCGGAACGGCCTACAAAGCCGGATTAGAAACAACTATCGCTCTTGACGAGCACTGCGGACACCCTCACCGCGCATATCGTACCATTCATGTGGCAGGTACCAACGGAAAGGGCTCATGCTCGCATACCTTGGCGGCTATCCTTCAATCGGCGGGCTATCGCGTGGGGTTATACACCTCTCCTCATCTGGTTGATTTTCGCGAGCGTATCCGTATCAACGGCAAGATGGCTACGAAAAAATTCGTGACGGACTTTGTTGAACAACACATCGGTTTCTTCGAACCGCTGCATCCTTCGTTTTTTGAGCTCACCACGGCAATGGCTTTCTGTTATTTTGCCCAAGAGAAAGTGGATGTGGCTGTTATCGAGGTGGGACTGGGCGGAAGGCTCGACTGCACAAACATCATTCGTCCCGATCTGTGTGTCATCACTAACATCAGTTTCGATCATACACAGTTTCTCGGTCACACGCTCAAAGCTATTGCCGGTGAGAAAGCGGGCATCATCAAAAGGAACGTGCCTGTTGTGATCGGTAATGCCGAGGGTGACGTAGAACAGGTGTTCAGGGATAAGGCTGCGGCCATGGATGCTCCGATCTTCTTTTGCAAAGATAACGCAAAGAAATACGATGCTGCCCTGCGGCAGGTTGATCAG
The DNA here is from genome assembly GCA_023227685.1 of Bacteroidaceae bacterium. Taxonomy (GTDB): domain Bacteria; phylum Bacteroidota; class Bacteroidia; order Bacteroidales; family Bacteroidaceae; genus JALNVG01. The sequence continues at coordinate 5,548 of JALNVG010000084.1, read as the reverse complement.
AAACTGTATATGTCCATCCATACGGATTTGTTTGAACAGTTCGGCCCTATCAACATCGAGGGCGAACTGCTTGAATACTGCCAAAAAGAAAACGGACTGACTATCCTGACGGCTGTCAGTCAACTGATAAACAGGGGATACCATATCGAAGAAACGGATATCAAAACCGGCATGAACCGGGTATGCGGCATGACGGGACTGATGGGACGGTGGCAACTGCTCGACAATAGGACGAAAAAGAATGTGGTATGCGACACCGGGCACAACGTGGCTTGTTTTGAGAGCATCAGCCGACAACTAAGCAATTTGAGGAGCATATACCCCAAGGTGCATTTAGTTCTCGGTATGGTGAACGATAAGGATATTGCGGGAATATTGAGCCTGCTGCCCAAAGACGGTGATTATTATTTCACCCGACCAACCATCAAGAGGGCGTTTCCTGAAGATAAGCTAACGGAAATCGCCCGTCAATTCGGACTGAAAGGGGATTGTTACCCAAGTGTGGACAAGGCTTACAAAGCTGCTATCAGCAAGATTGATGATAGAGATTTACTTTTTGTAGGTGGCAGTAGTTACGTAGTGGCCGATTTGTTAAATCATTGGGATGAACTTTCATCTTTTCCATCATCTGCCAAAGGTTTTTTATCTTCTACCAAGGGAACAGTGAAATAGAAAACGGAACCCTTGCCCGCTTTTGATGTAAACCACAACTTGCCTCTGTTGTTTTCAACAAAATCCTGACAAAGCAACAGACCTAAGCCCGAGCCTTCTTCATTATTTGTGCCGAATGTGGTAAAATGCGTATCGATATGAAGCAATTTCCTCTGCCCGTCTTCGTCAATGCCACGGCCATGATCTTGAACACTGATCACCGCATTGCCGTCAACCTCCTCCAGATATACTTCAATAGAAGAATTCTCATCGCTGAACTTAATGGCATTACTGATCAAATTGCGTACCACGGACTTTATCATATCCGCATCTGCATGAACAAGCAGCCGCTTGATCGTATTTACAAACTTGATATCAATCTTCTTGGTCTGCGCCATCATGTGGAAGATGGAAATAACACCGTCAACGGTCCCTACAATATCAAAATCCTGATAAACTACCTTGAGCCTGCCTGTCTGACTCTTAGTCCATTTCAATAAATTATCGAGAAGGGTGAATGTATCCTCCGTCAAACAACCGGCCTGCAAGAGCAACTCGTACATATCTTTACCGATGGTTGATGCTGACACGTTCATAATCAACATGTTCATCACCATCTTAATCGAACCTATGGGCGAACGCAAGTCATGAGCTATAACCGAATATAACCGATCACGCCCTGCAATGGTACGCCGCAATTCTTCTGTCTGTTTGATAATAATACGCTTGGCAGCCACCAGAGATATCTGGTGATACACACGAATCATCAATTCTTCATTATTAAAAGGCTTGGAGATGAAATCATTGCCTCCTACCCTGAAACCTTTCACGACATCGGTCGTATTGCTCAGCGCAGTTAAGAAAATAATGGGAATTTCTTTATACCGATCATCTTTGTTTAATCTTTCTGCTACATCATATCCGCTCATATCAGGCATCATGACATCAAGAAGTATCAAATCGGGTACTTCCTTTTCAATTTCTAACAAAGCCGAATGACCATCGCTGGCTGATATGATATTATATTTTTCTTTCGATAATAATATCTTTAACAACATGACATTCGTAACTACATCATCAACTATGAGAATCTTATACTCACTCGGATCTATTTTCATACTGTTTTACTGTGTGTTTTCTAATTAATGTTTTTAATTAAGATTCTAATATTAGCTTAAAATTCTGCCTTTCTGAAATAATCAATCATAGATTTTAAACCCTGCTCTAAATTTACAGTCGGCTCCCAATGTAGCTTTTCTTTGGCCAGTGTTATGTCTGGTTGGCGTTGTTGGGGGTCATCCATAGGTAATTGTTTATATACAATTTTTGATTTTGATCCGGTAAGTTTGATGATGATGTCAGCTATCTGACGAATGGTGAATTCTTGAGGATTACCAATATTGACCGGACCGGTAAAATCATCCTCGGTATTCATCATTCGTACCATGCCTTCTATCAAATCATCAATATATTGAAAGCTCCTCGTTTGCTGACCGGTGCCGAAAATTGTCAAATCTTCATTATAAAGGGCCTGCATGATAAAATTGGAGATCACACGACCGTCATTGGGCAACATTCGCGAACCATAAGTATTGAATATTCTGATTATCTTAATTCTTACTTTATTCATCCGGTGATAATCCATAAATAGGGTTTCAGCACACCGTTTGCCTTCGTCATAACATGAGCGCATCCCTATCGGATTTACATTTCCCCAATAACTCTCGGGCTGAGGATGAATGGAAGGATCGCCATATACTTCACTGGTAGATGCTTGCAGAATCTTTGCGTGCACTCGCTTGGCCAAACCCAACATATTAATTGCACCCATAACGGATGTTCTGATGGTTTGTATCGCGTCATGCTGATAATATATGGGAGATGCGGGACAAGCTAAATTGTAAATTTCATCAACTTCCGCCCTATAAGGCTCTATTATATCATGTCTGACTAATTCAAAATGATGGTTGTCCATCAATTGTATAATATTTTCTTTTGTTCCCGTAAAAAAATTATCAAGACAAATAACATCATTCCCATCTTCTATCAGACGGGCACATAAATGAGAACCGATGAACCCTGCACCGCCAGTAACCAAAATCCTTTTCATTAAACACCTTTCAGATAATATAAATAGCCATATATTTTATAGTGCGCAAAAGTAATAATATTTAATGCAATATACAAAATATTATAAGAAAAATCACAAAAAAGTATTAAAAAAGAACAGAACATACTTAAAAGTATCTATTTACTGATATTTCTTTTCAACATTCTTTTAAGCTCAAAAAAAAACGTAATTCTATTTCGTAATATCAATATCCAAAAGAATAAATCAAATGCGAATTACAAAAAATTAGATCCAGTATTAACATTCAAAACATTAACAACATTAATGACATTCATGGCAGAATGAAAAAATAGATATATTTGTTCCTATTTTTCTACAATAGTTTGTTTACAAGGTATCCATATCCAAAGACATGGACCTTCGTTTTCGGTCGAATCCATACCAAATTTACCTCGGGCTCCTTTTACTATGGCACCGCAAAGTGCAAACCCGACACCGATATTTTGTAAGAAATCATCCGACTTCTTAAAATATGAAATAATCGTTCTCCATCTCTCTTCGGGTAATCCGATACCGGTACCTTTAACATAAGTATAAAGTCCTTTTTCGTCACATCTATAACCGATTTCTATATACCCCTTTTGGACATACTTGATGATTCTACCTGTCAAATAGCTGGTCACCTGAAGTGCACGGGCCTTATCCATAAGAATCTCGCAACTCTCATATGGATTCTTGAAAATCAGTTCCACATCCGATTTGTCCAAAACTGATTTTAGTTGCACAATGGCATCTTCAAAAAATACGGAAAAATCCATCCACTGTCTATCGGGCTTTGCATAACCTGTCTCCATCTCTGACAGTTCAAGTATGTTATCCACCAAATCGGTGAGCAAATCGGCATTGTCCGAAATGATACGGGCGTACTCATTACGTTCCTCCACGGTCTGGGCAGTTCCTATCAGTTGACTGAACCCCACTATCGCATTGAGCGGTGTGCGTACTTCATGTGTCACGTTTTCTACGAAAGCGGTTTTGAACTTTTTCAAACGCTCTGTTACTACCTTGGTGGGAATGGAGCTGCGCTTGTTTCTTTTTTGCTGCGCCGTTATATCATCCATGATGAGCATATATTTTTCTACACCACCATCAACTACCAGCAAACCAAAGCATTGTAGATAAAGCTCTTTACGCTTATATCTGCTTTCATAATACTGACATTTTCTTATTTTGTCAAAAAAATAAGGAAATTTGATACGTATATGTTTCTTTTTCCTGCAAGCATCTTTCAGTTTTTTAGGAAAATTAGGATTGACATATATGGAAATCCCCTCTTTTGAGACTATCTCCTTATTTACTCCGAACATTTTATATATCCGTTCATTCAAATCGAGTAGACTACCACTCTCAGGAGAGTATAGTTCGACCCCCTCATTAAGAACGTGTATCAGTGAATCTAACTCTACCATATTCATTTTCCTCTTTTTTTTATAATCAGTAAACACAACTCATTGACGTATCGTATTTGCCCCTCAAGCTTCTAAAGTACTATAAAATAATAACATATGCAAATTTTTATTGATCAATATTACTATTATCTTCTTTATAATAAAAAAAAGAAATGCTCATATATTTTGAGAACTCACCTATTCTATCTATTTTTGTTGCCAACACATCATATTTTTTTTCATTGTTGGAACTTTAACTGTCGATATAATCATGGGAATAATCATCGGAATAGACGTAGGTGGAAGTACTACAAAAATTGTGGGACTTAACAATAATGAAGTCAAATCGCCAATCTTTATTAAGGCTACGGATCCGGTGACCTCACTCTTCGGGGCTTTCGGAAAATATATTTACGACAATGGCATTAACCTGTCGGACATAGAGAAAGTAATCCTTACCGGTGTGGGAAGTGCTTATATCAACCAGCCGTTATACGGACTGCCGACTTCTAAAACTGATGAATTTTTGGCCAACGGACTGGGTGCGCAATACAATACACATCTCAAAAACCTTATCGCCGTGAGCATGGGCACCGGAACTTCTTTTGTGAAAGTGGAAGGTGATGACATCCGACATATCGGAGGTATCGGCATCGGAGGTGGTACATTGCTCGGATTGGCCCGACTCATGCTAAAAGTACACGACATCCGACAGATTGAAGAAATCGCATTAAAAGGCAACACGAAAAATATCGACTTGCAAATAAAAGATATATGCAACAGGAACTTGCCGGGACTGCCCATGGATGCCACCGCTTCTTACTTCGGCAAAGCTGACACTAACGCTTCTCAAGAAGACTTGGCTGCAGGCATCGTACACCTGATCATCCAATCTATCGGACAGGCTGCCATCTTATCATCACTCAACAGTTCCATCAAAGATTTCGTGCTTATAGGCAACCTCACACTATTGCCGCAATGTGAACAAATTTTTTCTGTTCAAGAAAATATTTACAATGTTCATTTCCATATTCCTAAATATGCAGAATACAGAACCGCCATCGGCGCTGCACTCAGCTATGCATATACTAATAAATAATTATAATCTTGAAGTATACTATGATATATGGGGAAAAAAAGAGATGGATTTGAAGGCCAAAAAGCAATCGTTATCCCTGATGAGATACGACAGACTTTAAGGAACAACGAGCTTACTAGAAACCTATATATTACCGACATCGGATATTACCCGAAAGCTGAGGGACATTATCGGCATCGGGATAACGGTTGCAACCAAAACATTCTTATCTATTGTCATGATGGCGAAGGATGGTATAGCATCGATAATATCAAACATCCGGTAAAGCCAAACGATTTT
>JALNVG010000083.1 GCA_023227685.1 Bacteroidaceae bacterium | reverse complement strand
TAATCCTTTTCTTTGTTCTTCAAAATTCAAAAATTCTTCTTTTGTCATTGTGATTTATTTTTTCACAAAGCTAAAGTTTATATTGCTCTTATAAAAGATGTACTTGCTCGGATGCTTACGAATTATTTCATTTTATAAATAGATTATATGAAAATACACCGATTATTATTACGAGTAATAAAGCACCGACTGAATGGTCGGAAACAATGGATGACGAAGTTCTGATAACAGCTCTGCTTGATAGATTATTATATAAATGTCAAGTGATCAGTTTATCGGGTACCAGTTACAGAATGGAAAATCAAAAAACAATATTTTAATTAACTAACAAGCGTGGCTAAAGCATGTTACCCAAAAAAGGTGCTTTAACTTTACCCAAAAAAAGCGCTTTTTCCTTGCACATTACAAGAAGCACTATCCTTTCATTAAATTGACAATAAAGGTAGCTAAAATTTTCAGCAGAGAACCCTTATGCTCCACTATTTTAGTCGAAAAAAATCTAATGATAGAAAAAAACTCTTCCCAAATAGCATCCTCTTGCTTCGAAGAATAGAGCGTAATCGATCCTTTTCATTTGCCTAAGGCAATACCACCTACTTCCAAAAAGGCGCTTTAACTTTACCCTCAAAAAGGTGCTTTCACCCGACACATTACAACGGGCTACAACCCTAAAATTTACTACTAAACCAGCTATTATTTTTATACATTATTACCACACATTCTCTTTCAATTCAATATATTTTTCAACTTTTCAATTAATATTTTCTTTCTCTCAACGATAAAGTTATCGAAATTGTCCAAAGAATAATCAACATTAGGAATCAAATGACTTTCAATAAATCTGTCCTTATCTTTATTTTTTGTTTGTTCAATTATCCAAGTGCCTAATGGTGTGGCGTTTTTAGACATATTCACATTTGAATCAAGCATTTGAAGGTTTAATATTGAATTGTAAACCGTCCATCCGAATTTATCTTTATGCTCTTGTTTTAGCTGGTCATAAGTTGATGCAGGATGCAAATGGTCTTGATGGAAGTTATTGTTTTTGTAATCCATATCTGGATAAAGCATTGCCAATATTGGAAAACTATATCTAGAATCCTTTTGAGTGAGCAACAACTCCTCAATGAAATCGTCACCAACGTCAGTAATTTTTTTAATTTCTGTATTTATCTCTTTAACTGGAAAATCATTTAATGGTTTAATCAATTTTGTTTCAATATCATTTGTAAATGCACGTCTTGCTTGTGTTAATACAGCATCTCCCTGACCACCAAATGTTTTTCTCAAAAGAATCGAAAACAGCCAACGACGAATTGATTCCCTTTCTGTTTCATAACATTTTTTAGTTGCGAAATCTTCGTAAATATCTTTATGATATAAATAGTATAAAATTGGAAGTGTTGCATTGTAAGAAGTTAATGTATAATCTGTTAACCCAAATGATTTTGCAAGGTCGAACAGGCTAAGAATTGAATTTCTAATTTTCTCCCAATTTTCTTCAATTTTTACTATAAATCCGTTATTGAAACTTGTAATCATTGAACGAACATCCTTGTGATATAAAAACAAAAATGCCTTTAAGACGTAGTCTTTGCTTATATTAAAGCCTTTGCAACCAATATTATCAACTAAAGTGTAAATTTCATTTCTTGCATCTTTCTCTTTCCAGTTAGCAACTGCAATAGACATTAAAATATCAGAAAAACTGAGATATGTACCACCTGAATTTATTCGAACAAATATATTTACAGCTTTATCGGGTTTTTGGTCGTCTTCTTCATAATAGTTTATAATTAAATCAGTATGAATAACTTTATCCAATCGTTTGAGTATTTTTTTTGATTCTTTGCTTAATTTATATTCTTCTGCAAAGTCGTATAAATCATACTCTTCGTCTTGATGTAATGATAAGATCCTACCAATTCTAAACCATTTGTTGCTTTCATTATCAATAAACAAATCCTTTTCTTTAGAATCTGCTTTATTAAGAAATGAAAAGATAAATTTTCTGTCACTTTCTTCTTCAGTATATGTTTTACTAATGTTCAAATACAAATGTCGCGTAGGGTAACTCCATTCACTATAAGCAAAAGCTCTTCGGTATTCTTTATAAGCATAACTCCCACATAATCCAATGAATAATGCAGTTAATCTTTGTTGACCATCAAGAATTGAATAAAAATCGTTTACATGGTCTGTACTAATAGAATCATTATGTGTTCTATTATATTGAATGAATTGTTTTAAAAATTGATAAAAACGAAAGTCTGTTTTTGTTTCTCCTTTTACTTTCCAAAATAGCATTGAACTGATTGGATAACCTTTCATTAACGAATCAAATAGTTTTTCAATTTGGTCTGATGACCAAACAAACTCTCTTTGAAATGCGGGTAATAAATATTCGTTTTTCCGGATTCTGTCAATCGCTTGATGGATTGTAATCGGTGCTTGAAATCCTGCCATATTTTTTAATTTTTTTGTGTCGTAATTGTCTTTCTAAATGTGTGTACCAAGTAGCTTACGCCCCCTAAGGACTGTACGTGCGAATTTCCAACATACAGCTAAGGCACTTTAAAGGCCAACACTTCGAGGTGTAACTTTACTGTTATTACTATTTTTATTTGATACAAAAGTAATAATTTATTTGCACTATTTTGCTAAATTTTTCTTTATTTTGTTCTGTAATGATATTTATCAAATTCTGTCAAAAAAAAATTAACATTGGCTTTCACTTTTACATGATACCTAATAGGAACATATCCAATGCAAGATGTACTTTCTCGAGGGCTTACCTTCATTTTCTGTAATATATTAATTTTATAATCCAAACGCATACCAACCCTCGTAGGAACAATTGCCCCTCCACACAAACGGTTTGACCAATTGAGTATAATTAAAAAAGACGTTTATTTCTGTTTTCGTAAAATTCATCATGTTTTATTTTTGTTGCAACCACTCTGTAAGTGCCCTTAAATACTCAGGATTTAGAATTTGGAAATAGGGAAATTCTTTATTCAAAACTGTCATAGAATGGGATGTGTTTTTCAATGTAATAACCTTATAATCAATTGATTTAGATTTTTCAATTGCATTTTCTATGGTTTCAAAACTATTGAGAGGAATTACTTTATCTGATAATCCTTGAATAAGCAAAATTGGTTGAGTTATTTTTTCAAAATAAGGGAGTCCACTAAAATTCAACTTATAATCTTTTTGAATATCACGTTCAGGAATCCAAACAAACTTTAGCCAACCTTCATTGCCATATTTCGTTTTTTTCTCAGCTAATAATTCATATGAAATATTTCCTGCGAGATAATCATACCCCGCTTTTTGAAGTTTTAGAGCTTTATCTATATTCTCTTTTCCAATATTTATATAATTTAAATTTTCCCAATTGTTTAGATCACTTTCAAGAAGGGTTCCATTGGGGCAGCTAATTGAAATTCCAAAACCTAAATCTGGAATTTCTGATAAGATATAAGGAATTTTTATACCACCCTGACTGCTTCCTTTAATGCCAATTTCGGAAAGCGGCAAAGACGAAACTTTTGAGAAGAATTTCAATGCATTCATATCGTCCGAACAAAGTTCCTCAATGGTTGCTGCTTGCCAATCTCCTTCCGATTTACCGGTTCCACGTTTATCGTAATTAAAAACAAGGTATCCTAAATTTGCAAAATAATTAGCTTCTGCATTCGTGCCGCTTCGGTCATTTCCTTGAGATGATGTCACAAAAAACAATCCCTTTTGAACAGATTTAACTGGTTTCCAAATTGTTCCACAAAGTTGAAGTCCGTTTGATTCAAATTTGAATTCGGTCTTTTCAATTTCAGTCTTCTCATCAATTTCATTTCGGGTTAAATTAGTTTCAAAGGCGTTTAATAGTAGCTCCTTTTCATTGGAATAAATTTTCAAATTTCCCCTGTAACTTTCATTTTTTTTTATGTACAGGTACTCATAAGTATAGTAATCGCTCACAACATAAAATTGCAACGAGTCTTTATTTAAGCTTACAAACTGACAAGGAATCTCATAGGCGTTCATGCCCGTGCTTGAAAAAAAGACCTTCACTTGCTTATCAATTTCTGTCAATTTTATCTGATATTCAATCGAGGTTTTCCCATAATCAATACTGCCAGAAAAGGATTGTGCAAGCAACTTTCCTGAAAAACAAATAAAGAGTATAGTGTAAATCAGTAATTGTTTCATGCTTTTAAACTTTTATTATTAACTGTGCTTTTTAATTTCAACTGCCTTTTCGTGGTTCTGAGTAAAACGGCTTAGCAATTTATAGCTTGCCCAAACTCCAAACATAACCAATATTATCATCCAGCTTAACATTATAAATGCCTCTTTCTGTAGTACTCCCTATATTTAGACAAGTTTATTCTTTTATAACTAAAAACTCATCGCTCGGGGATCGCTTGCGGCAAGGGGGTGCAGTAGCACTCCCGACGAGCAATCCTTTTTATTTTAAGCTACCGCACTATATTTTTGATAGGGTATAAGTGTCTTAATTCCTTGGTGGGGTCGTTTTTCATTATAATATTGCATATATTTCTTTATATCGTTATACAATTGAATACCATTATCTGCTGGATTAAGATATATCTGTTCCTGTTTGATTGTTCTCCAAAACCGTTCTATCCAACTATTATCTTTGCAACGTCCTTTACTATCCATACTGATTTTGATACCCTTTGATGCTAAATAATTACACCAAGTATTACTAGTATATTGGGAACCTTGATCACTGTTGACGATTTCTGTTTTCCCATGTTTAGTGATACATCTTTTTATCAATTCCAAACCATTAGAAGCCTGTAAGGAATTACTCAAAGACCAACCAATAATAGTTCGACTATACACATCAATTACTGCATAAAGATACATAAACCCTTGCTTCATAGGAATATAAGTTATATCCGTACTCCAAACTTGGTTAGGATGAGTAATTTTCAATCCACGTAGTAGATAGGGTTTTATCAAAGGAGTGTTACCAAGCTTGGACAAGGACTTTAAAGGATATATAGCTCTGATATTCATTAGATGCATTAACCTTCTAATCCGTTTTGGGTTCACCGTCAAATTATCTTGTTTTAATATACTTCGCATAGTTTTGACTCCAGAAGTAGGATGATTAGTATATTGTTTATCCATTTTTTCCATAATCTCTAAATTTTCTTTTGACTCACCTTTTGGAACGTAGTAAAACGTCGACCGATTCAACTGTAAACGCCGACAATAACAATTTAATGAGATGCCTTTTGGCCTTTTTGAAGCAAGATGTCTCAATTGATTTTGAGACCGGCATCCTTACAGGCTTCAGCAAAAAAATCAACTTCCGTTTGAAGTTTGCCTATCTTCGTATACAAACGGTCATTCTCTTGTTTGATTTTTTTTACCGAGGGAGCTTCATTTTCAAAAGCCCTATCTGAATTGTTCAAAAACTCATTTTTCCAACTCGTTATTTTAATTGGTGATACTTCAAAACGCTTAGACAATTCAGTCAATGTCTCTCGTTCTTTGATTGCTTCAAGAACTACTTTGTCCTTGAATTTTGATGAATACTTACTTCTTCTTCCCATGATTACTTGTTTTACACATCGTAAAGATGCTGATTGTTTTTTATTTTTACAAGCCGACTAAATATTGGGGAGTATTATAATGTGCTTATTACTTTTGTTGTTTTCTTAAAGATTCTACTGCTAATTCAATTCCTTTATCAATTTCTTTCTTTTCTTTATTCCATTCATCCCAGAAATCGACAGTTGCACTACTAGGTTCAATCCTTGGCTTATCCATTACAACCCTACTCGGTAGTAGTGATGCATCACCTACTATTAATCCTTCTCCAATATCTAAAATTGGTAACATTTCTGCAAAATCGCCTAAGTTATCAGGAAATAGCCTTTTAATTACATTTTGATCATCTGGATTTGTTAAACGCATTGCTATAAAGTTACCGCATTGACTTAAAATTGTTTTATCAACATCTGAAGGTCTTTGACTTATAACAACTAATGATATACCATATTTACGGCCTTCTTTTGCAATTCGTTCAAAACTTTGGAGACCATTCTCTTCTATTCCTCCTTTAGTATTTGCAGGAATATACAAATGAGCTTCATCACAGAACAATGCAATAGGATGTCTTTTTTCTTCATTCATCCATTGTTGTATTGAAAATACTAATCTTGCTATCAATCCTGTAATTAAAGGTAATATATCAGATGGAACTTCTGAAAAGTCAATAATTTTAAGACCTTTGCCATTGCCAAAATCCATTAATTTATTAATTAAGGATAAAAACCAATCATATTTCAACAATTCATTATCGGAATTAAAAAGGAAATTTAATCTTTTGTCAGCTTTTTTACTTTTTAACCTTTGAATAAAACGTGTTAATTTGTCGTGTAATGGTCCTGCTTTTGTCGTACCGGCTTTTGCTCCTGGTTGAGTTTCATCTTTATCTTGATAAAGCAATTCTTCTAATAGATCACTGATATTATAAGGAATAGGACTTTCCACGGTAAAATTATTTAATACATCTTGCTTGTCTTCTTTTTCAAGTTGTTGTTTTTTATACTTGATGATTAAATCAAAAAGAGCCCTTGATTGATTTGGTGCATTACTGTCACTACGATCTAATATCAATGCTTCAATTTCTTCATAAGATAATAGCCAATAGGGCAAGAATATAATATCGTTATCTGATGGCTTATCAGAAGGTCCCGCAATTTTTAACAAAATTGTATTTGCTAAATTTTTTAAGGGTTTATATTCTCCATGCAAATCAAAAACAATACTATTAACAGATTTAAGGGCTGTTGCTTTCTCTAATATATTTGCAACTGTCCAAGATTTACCAGAACCTGTATTACCTACTATAACAGCATGTCTTTGAAAAAATTTATTCCCGTCAAGATTTGCATTAGATGTTTCCGAAATAGTGTATTTCCCAATTTTCAAAGGATTGGTACTATTAGACGAAATAGTATTCATGAAACTTGATAAATTTGTCCCTTGAAGTAGAAAGCAATCGGCGTCAATACTCGGAACTGTATTTAAAGTTCGCTTAAAAATATTTTTATCTGTACCACTCTTCTCAATAAGAGTACCTACAAGATTTATTCGAATTACATTTTCTACAACATAATCAGGTTCAGCACTTCCTTCAATTTTTTCAGCAACTGCCTTTCTCATTATTTTTGAGATAAGACCAATAATCTTTTCTCCTGTTTTCGTAGAACGAACTTGAACTATCTGATTAATTTGAACACTATTCAATAATTCTTCTTTGTCAACTTTTACGGAAATATTACCAGTGTCAACACTCTGTACTTTACCTATTAATGATTCCATTTTCATGATTATAAAATTTCCATAAATTGTAAAAGTTGCCAATAGTTTCCTTCTAATTCAACTTTTTGTTCTACTTCCATATTCTTTTTTTTATATATAATTTTAGAAGTTTTACTGTCTAGTTCTTCAATTAGTAAATAATTTTTAGCACCCTTCATTTCAACCAACGTACTCTCTGTTATTTTTTTTGTTATTAGAACTATAGGGATTCCTTTTTTTATTTGAATTCTAATTCTTGGTGTTAAATGATTATCATTAAAACCAAAACCTATAACCAGAAAACTAGAAGCTTTCTTAATAGTATCATCTGCTTTCTGAATTAACTCTCTATAAGGACTACTATACGCTTCCTTATACTTGTTTTTTCCTGGTGCTATTATTTGAGGTTGATATTTAGTCGAAATATGGTTTAAGTATCTAACTTCTCCGTCAAGATTAAACCAATTTAAAGAACCATGTACTTTTATTAAATTTACCATACTCTTATTTTGGAATAGATTTTCATCAAAAACCGAAAGTGTCTTTCCTTCAAAACCATCTGTAAATGAAACACCTTCATAAGCCATTGCATACTCAAGAACTCTATCGTAATTTGTAGTTACAATATTTAAGACCTGGGGATGAACTTCAATAAATTTTTCGATGAGTAGCTTAATTCCTTTAAAACTACTTGTATTGTTAGTTGAAATTTTATTTAAAACAGAGATGTCAGCTTCATTTATCTTATTCCAAATAACCTTTCTTATTTGTGGCATTTGCTTCCGGTACTTTTCTTTTCCTAACTCAACTTCTAAATTATCATTAGAAGTATCAAAACCATCTATTTTTTTCTTAAGAGTTTCATTTAAAGTTCTCATACTAGGTAAACCAAAAGCAATTGTTGCCCCAGACCCCCAAACAATTAGTGGTGGTTCTTTAAGAAAATTTTGTACAATTTTAAAAATACTTGACTTTGTTTCTTTTTTATCTGTTGTCATTTATATTTCATTCTTTACACTTATTTTCTAGGCATTACCCCACCAGGCAGCTTACGCTCCCTAAGAACTGTATATGCGAGTTTCTCAGCATACAGCTCAGGCACTTTAAAGGGCAACACAGTGAGGTGTGACCCGACTGTTATTACTATTTTTACTTTACATTAATGTAGTAATTTGTTTGCACTCTTTTGCTAAATCTTTTCTCCCTTGGAAGCGTTGATAAATATATGTATCATATTCAAATAAAAAAAAATTGGTTTTCACTTTCACATGATACCTAATAAGAACATATCCAATTTGATCTAGTCGATGATTCTCTATATCTTTTTTTGGCAATTCGCTGATTGGTAAAATGATTGCTTTGAAACGAACAAATCCTTAAGTGCAGATTAAATCGACCATAAATATAACTAAACTATTTAATTATTAGTACTTTTATTCTCATTTTTACTAAAGATGTGATAGTTATCGAAAAATATCATCCTAATTGAACAGTTTTACGTCTTATAAAGCATAAATTTATTAAAAATTTAATGCTTCCAGAAATGCTTTAACAGTGTAAGCTCAAAAGGACATTGTATCCCTAAAAAGCAAAAAGGTCTTCAAAATATTAATTTTGAAGACCTTTTGATTTTGTTACTCCTTTTCTATTGGTCGTATCATCAGATACTTATCTACAAACGAAATCCTTAAAATTGAAATTGAACGGGTTTCATGATAAAGGTGAAAGTCATATCTTTATACGTAATGCGATAAGGTTCTAAGGGTATACATCCCCAACTATTACGACAAGCTAAACCACGTTGTACTAAATCAATACAGAAGTTGGTGTAATCGACTGTAGGAACCAAGGCTGAATGACGTTGTCCTTTGGTCAGGCCTTCGTCAAGAGACTCGATGCTATAATTTAAAGCAGAAGCACTAAAGGGCTGTTCGGCTATAAATTGTAAACCACAACCACTTCTATACAACTGATTCCACCAACGTATATCTGACTTCGTTCCGTTTTCTTGAGGACGAATATACGGATAGAATTGTTCTGCTACCGTTTGCTTGTAAACATCAACAAAAGTAGAAGTTTTACGATCTTGATAGTTTTCAATTGGACCTCTACCATAATACGTGATTTGATCCATTGCTAAAGGCATTTGCATCTGCATACCAAAACGGAATAGATTACTAACCTTAGCACCTGGTGTCGTCACCATGCTTTCGATTACTTTTACCGTTCCTACATTATTGATTTGATAGGTCAAGTGC
>JALNVG010000082.1 GCA_023227685.1 Bacteroidaceae bacterium | reverse complement strand
GCCACATCGTCGGATATATCCCCCAAGGTGCTTTTACATTCTTGTTGTGCTCCTTGTTCTGCAGCCATTATAGAATGTATGCTTGATAACAAGATACGCCCTACGATATTCTTTTATAATCCCAACATTTATCCCGAAGAAGAATACCTTATCCGCAAGCACGAAATCATGCGTTATCTTAAGGAGCTTGGTCTTGACTACGCAGATGCGGATTATGATCATGAACAATGGCTGTCGGGCATTAAGGGCTTGGAAGATGAGCCGGAGCGTGGCTCGCGTTGTTTAAAATGTTTTACATTGCGCCTCACCGAGACAGCCCGTTATGCCTCACTTCATGGGTTCAATATCATCACAACCACTTTGGCCTCTTCGCGTTGGAAGGACTTGGATCAAGTTAATGCTGCCGGTCGGGAAGCAACGAATTTATATCCTGAGGTTGTGTTCTGGGACCAAAATTGGAGGAAAAGCGGACTAACAGAACGTCGAAGTCAACTCTTGAAGCAAAACGGTTTTTATAATCAACAATATTGTGGTTGTGAATTTAGTTTGAAACAAATGAAAGCTTGGCGCGAAATGCGTGATAGTAATCTATAGAAGTATCTCTAGCGAAGTGTGCTAATAACAACAAGAGTTATTTCATTAACAAGCAAAGATATCCGGATAACATTTCTTCTTATTCGGATAACTCTTGTTCTAAATGAGCATAACAACAAGAGTTTTCTGCAAAAAGAAAGAAGCCCTCCTCCCCAAAATGCAAAATGATGATTTATGCACCTTTTAGTTAAAAAGAAACAATAAAAGGTTCTCTTTTTTGGACAATTCTGTTTTTTTTCGTAACTTGTAAACAAATTATTACAGTATATAAAAAAACAGCGAATGAAACAAAAGAAATTGCTTTCTCTTACTCTTTCTCAATTGAAACAGATGTATCAACATGATTTGCCGGAACTTACAAAAATGGCTCGTGAAAGTACCACATCAAGGGACTTTGAAAGCGCGCTTCGTAATTTTGTAGATCGTGACAGTACAGCTAAAAATAAGTGGAGTGAACAAATTCGAACTTTGATTGATTATAATGAAAAGACTATTCATGAATTATCCACCGGCGAGGATATGCCGGTGCATACATTTACAAATTTGTATCTTTTTCTAACCGGTCAATTGGAAGATACGGACATGCCGACCGATTTATTTGTAGATCTTTATGAGATATTCCGACAGTGGCTCAATCCATCGTCTCACACTCATCATGAGTCATTAAGAAAGTTGAAAAGACATTCACACCGCTGGCTTTCCGGCTTGGATAAATCTGTGATGAAAGTGCAGGCCGACAACAAAGAACGTTTGCTTCATATCCTCATTCAGAAGATAGAGAATAGAAAATCCAGACAGCTCAGCCGTTTTCATTTTGAGCCGGGAATTACCTATGGGGAAAAATATCAATTAGTGTCTTCTTGGTGGAATGACTATCGTTTTCAGTTATCTATGGCCGTGCGAACGCCTTCTGATCTTAATCGGTATCTGGCCAATTCATTGACCTCCGAGAAAATGTATCTGCTTTCCGAAGCCCGCAAAAAGGGTATGCCTTTTTTTGCCACTCCTTATTATCTTTCTCTTCTCGATGTTACCGGTGCGGCATATAATGATGAATCCATCCGATCATATGTACTGTATACCCCTCAGCTGGTAGAAACTTTCGGTAATATTCGTGCTTGGGAGAAGGAAGATATTGTTGAGCCGGGCAAGCCGAATGCTGCCGGTTGGTTGTTGCCCGACGGACATAATATTCATCGGCGTTATCCCGAAGTGGCCATTCTCATCCCCGATACGATGGGGCGGGCCTGTGGCGGACTTTGTGCTTCGTGTCAACGTATGTATGATTTTCAGAGCAAGCATCTTAATTTCGAGTTCGATTCTTTACGCCCCAAGGAGAACTGGGAACATAAATTGCATCGTTTGATGAATTATTTTGAAGAAGACACCCAATTGCGCGATATACTGATCACCGGTGGGGATGCACTGATGAGTACCAACAAGACTTTGCGTAGTCTGTTGAAAGCCGTATATCTGATGGCCGAGCGTAAACGGAAAGATAATGAACAGCGACCGGATGGAGAGAAATATGCCGAACTTCAACGTGTGCGTCTGGGCTCTCGTTTGCCGGCTTATCTACCGATGCGTATTGACGACGAATTGGTTGAAGTGCTTCGCGAATTCAAAGAGAAAGCTTCTGTTATCGGTGTGAAGCAATTTATCGTCCAAACCCATTTTCAAACGCCGCTCGAAGTGACGCCGCAGGCAAGAGAAGGTATTAAGAAAATCCTTTCTGCCGGATGGCTTATCACAAATCAGTTGGTTTATACTGTTGCTGCTTCCCGACGCGGACACACTGTTCGTCTGCGTCAGTTACTCAATTCTTTGGGCATTGTTTGCTATTACACTTTTTCCGTCAAGGGATTTAATGAGAACTCAGCTGTTTTTACGCCCAACAGCCGATCGATGCAAGAGCAACAGGAAGAGAAAATTTATGGAGAGATGAACCCCACACAGGCCGAAGAACTGTACACCTCACTTGAAGATGGTGAAAATACTGCTGCTATCATACACCGTTTCATGAAGCATCAGCATTTACCTTTCCTGGCAACGGATCGCAGCGTGCTCAATCTTCCAGCTATAGGCAAGAGCATGACTTTCCGTCTGATCGGATTGACGGAAGATGGCCGACGAATTCTTCAGTTCGGGCATGATGCTACACGTCGCCATAGTCCGGTTATTAATAAAATGGGTAAGATATTTATCGTCGAAAACAAGTCCTTGTCTGCTTATCTCAGGCAGTTGGACAATATGGGTGAGGATGTGGAAGATTACGCCACACTTTGGTCGTATGTAGACGGGCAAACCGAACCGCGTTTCAAACTTTTCGAATATCCACCTTTCTCGTTTCATGCTACAGACAAGATGAGTAATTTGGCATGATATAGGTCTTATTATCTTTAGAATGTGTGATTGTTGGTAGGAGAGCCTTGATGGATATGTATCCGGAAGGCTCGCCACATGCACATTTCTTATCTTGGGAGATGAAGAAAATAAAGTCTGATTATTATATTTATTTGAAGGATAATTGTTACCTTTGTGTATAAGAATATTTTGTGTTACTCTTTTAATACTTGAAAGATAATGTTTTTTGCAATGTTTTGCGAAAACGATTAGCTTTCTTTTTTTTATAATAATAATTCACATTAATAAAAATAAATCTATGAAATATAAATTATTAGTATTAGACGTTGACGGAACATTACTGAACGATGCCAAAGAAATTACAAAACGTACGTTGGCAGCATTGCTCAAATTACAACAGATCGGTGTGCGGATCGTTATTGCTTCCGGTCGTCCTACTTATGGATTGATGCCTATTGCCAAAGAACTGGAATTGGGCAATTACGGAGGTTTTATCCTTTCGTACAATGGTAGCCAGGTGATTGATGCCAAGAACGGCGAGGTAGTCTTTGAACGACGTATCGATCCGCAGCTACTTCAATATATAGAAAAAAAAGCGCACGACTGGAATTTCCCGTTGCTGACGTATCATGACAATAATATTTATACCGATACTCCCGATAATGAACATATCAGGAACGAAGCGATCTTGAATAATATGGAGATAATAAAAGAGGTGGAGTTTTCAGCGTCTATTGATTTTTCGCCAAGCAAATGTATGTTGGTTTGTGATGATGCCAAGGCACTTTCGGATGCCGAGGGGCATTGGAAACGCAGATTGGGTGGTACGCTTGAAGTTACGCAGTCCGAACCTTATTTTCTTGAGGTGCTTCCTCATAATGTGGATAAAGCAAACACCTTGAGTGCATTATTCGATCGTTTGGGTATCAAGCAGGACGAAGTGGTGTGCATAGGCGATGGCGTATGCGATGTTACGATGATTCAACTGGCCGGTATGGGCGTGGCTATGGGCAATGCGCAAGAGTCAGTCAAGTCGTGTGCAGATATGGTTACCAAATCCAATGAAGAAGACGGAGTGGCCGAAACGGTAGAGAATTTGTTGCTCTCACATATCGTACCGACGGAGATTTCGCTTGATCAACTGAATCAGCGTGGCAAACACGCATTGATGGGAAACCTCGGCATTCAGTATACTTACGCTTCAGAAGATAGGGTGGAGGCCACGATGCCTGTTGATGAGCGCACCCGGCAACCGTTTGGTATCCTTCACGGCGGTGCAACACTTGCCCTGGCCGAAACCGTGGCCGGATTGGGGTCTATGATTCTTTGCAAGGCGGACGAGCAGGTCGTAGGAATGCAGGTGAGTGGAAATCATGTCTCTTCGGCGCACGAAGGTGATACCGTTCGCGCGGTGGGTACTATTGTGCATAAGGGTCGTTCGTCCCATGTATGGAATATCGACGTCTTTACTTCTACAAACAAGTTGGTATCTACGATACGGGTTGTCAATAGTGTTATGAAGAAACGGTAAGTGTCTTTATAGAGCTTATATCAGAGAAAATCTCACAAGTGTTTTACCGATATCTCTCCGAAAAGTTGAAAACGTCATGCAGTATTCTTATCTTTGTCGCATTTAATGTGCAGAGCGAGATATGGATGAATTAGAACTTTCAAAACAATGTTTGCAAGGTATTAACCTTGCCCGCGAGGAGCTCTATAAGCAATACTCGGGGCGGTTGTTTAGTCTCTGTCTCCGATATACAGGAAGTCGCGAAGAAGCTCAAGATCTATTGCAGGACGGCTTTTTAAAAATATTTCGTTCTTTTGATAAGTTTACATGGAGAGGAAAGGGTTCTTTGAGGGCTTGGATGGAAAAAGTTATGGTAAATGTTGCTTTACAGGCCATTCGTAAGGACAAGGCGATGGGGTATTCTATCTCATTAGATGAGATTCCTGAAACATCTTTTGACCAAGAAGTGGAAGAGCCTGATGAAGCTGATGTTGATGCCATATCTGAAAGTGAATTGTTACAGTACATCAGTGAACTGCCTGTCGGATACCGTACGGTATTTAACCTCTACATATTTGAAGAAAAATCGCATAAGGAAATTGCGCAGATATTAGGTATTAATGAAAAATCTTCAAGTTCACAATTGCTTCGGGCAAGAAGATTGTTAGCAAAAAGAATAGCAGCGAGGGGTGAAAAAATAAGCGATGAAAGTGAAGGATAATAAGGATTTATGGATGCGTAAGCTGAAGAACAAGCTCCAAGATTATTCGGAACCTGTTCCTAAATCCACATGGGATAATGTGGAGAAGGAGCTTATGTCATCCAAAGGAAATCATATATCTTTTGTTCGTCGCTGCAAATGGGTGGCTATGGCTGCCGTATTGCTTGTTGCTGTTTCTTCTTTTGGACTTTATCTTTTGAATTCAACAGCAAAGATTGAAACCGGATTCTCTGCGGCAGATGACAAACTTATTTCGGATGTTGTAGTGCATCATTCTCCGGACATATCTTCTCCAGACATATCTTCTTCGGATAAACAGAAGAGCTCCGATCTTTCTGTTCCAAAAATACAGGTTCGTGCTCATGTTAATGGAAAAATAGCTCAGGGTGTGAAGCAAGAGTCTTTAAAGACTGTTCAACAATCCGCATCTTCTCAACGGTCCGACCTTTCTCAGGCTGTCAGTACCGATACTGTTGATGCACGCGCTTCTTCTGCCAATCGTGAAAATAAAACATCAATTAAGTCGGCAAAACATAAATCTCATTCTTCCGGCAAAAAGGAATTCTTATCGTCAGACGAGGCGATGTATCGCTCTTATGTCGCTTCTGCCCGGACTCACCATAGATCATGGTCTATGGGTATCTATGTGGGTGGTGGAGGAATCTCTACAACGGCGGGTGGTTCAGACATTCCCGATCTTTCTTATTTGGACGCATCTGCTTCTGTTGCTCAGATGAATAATACTAATTTGTTGCAGATAGTTGATGATACACCTTCGGAAATGGAAAAAGATGCCGATATGGATTACCATCAACCA
This sequence comes from Bacteroidaceae bacterium, assembly GCA_023227685.1. Lineage (GTDB taxonomy): Bacteria > Bacteroidota > Bacteroidia > Bacteroidales > Bacteroidaceae > JALNVG01. Next base: position 3,716 of record JALNVG010000082.1, on the reverse strand, counting down.
ATAACTGTCGGCTTTTCTATTTGTAAGACTTTGTCACCAACTTTTTCTATCGAGAGCGGCCTTAATTATACATTGCTTTCGTCGGATGCCAATGTTGGTATTAGAACGCAGTTCAAGCAACTTCTTCATTATGTAGGTATACCTGTTTTACTAAGAATGAATCTTTATAATACAAAGAGCACCATGCTTTATCTCTCCACAGGTGGAGCTGTAGAAAAATGTGTTTATGGAACCTATGGACATGAAAAGCTGACTGTCAAACCTTTACAGTTTTCTGTATCCGGGGCTCTGGGTGCACAAATTAATATTTCAAAGAAAATCGGCGTTTATATTGAGCCCGGTGTGGCCTATTATTTTGATAATGGTTCTTCTGTGCAAACTATCCGCAAAGATACTCCTCTGAATTTCAATTTGCGTGCCGGAATCCGTTTTACTTACGGTTCCCATTAATATTTTTTCACTATCATACCTGTAGTAGCTAAGAAAACGCCTGAAAATTAGTGGTTAATCACAAAATATATGTAGATTAAACGCAAAGATAACTAATTTTGTCTCTAGGTGCCAACAAACTTAATCAAACACTGTTTATATATTGAAGATTTTTTTAATTTTGTTTCTCTAAAACATATTTGATAGTTTAAGATGAAAAAATATTCAGTCTTTCCTATTCTACTACTGTTTGTCTTGCTCTTTTCGGCATGTAAATCAACAGCTCCGCTTAAAGTGGCTTGTATCGGTAATAGCATTACTTATGGTTATGGATTGAAAAATCACCGGCACGATTCTTATCCGGCTGTCTTGTCCCGTATGTTGGGTAAAAAATATGAAGTGCGCAATTTTGGCATTAGCGCGCGAACGATGTTAATGAAAGGTGATCTTCCTTATATGAAAGAACCTATTTATCACCAAGCACTCGCTTTTCAACCTGATATTGTAACTATTAAGCTAGGTACGAATGATAGCAAACCGGAAAATTGGAAATATAAAGACGATTTCAAGACTGATATGGAAACCATGGTAGATACGTTGCAGGCATTACCTTCGCATCCTGATATCTATATTTGTTTTCCCGTTCCTGCTACGGCACCCCATTGGGGAATAAATGACAGTGTGATTTATCATGAGATTATTCCGATTATCCGTCAGGTGGCTAAGGAAAAGAAGGTTCACTTTATTGATCTTTATTCTCCCTTGAAGCCTTATCCCGAATGTTTTCCCGATCATATTCATCCCGATATCAAGGGATCAAAGTTGATAGCTAAGAATATTTATATTGTGCTTAAACATGCACGTAAGAAAGTGAAATAATAGATTAAATAGGCGAAATAATATAGAGATTTATGAAGAAATTACTCCTTTTTTTGGGTTTATTTTTTTTTGTATCTTGGACGGCTTTTGCACAGATACAAGATCCGATTCATTTTAAAGTAACTCAAAAGGCTTTGCCTGATAACCAGTTGGAAGTTCTCTTTACTGCAAGCATAGATGCCGGTTGGCATGTTTATTCTACCGGGTTGCCAGAGGGAGGACCCATATCTGCCAGTCTGAAAACAGACAAAAAAGATGGCGTTAAACTTCTTGGAAAACTTGTGGCAAAGGGTAAAGAGATTTCCGATTTCGATAAAATGTTTCAAATGGATGTTCGCTATTTTGAGCATCAGGTGACGTTTGTGCAGAAGTTTGCCGTGATTTCTTCTACGTATCATGTTTCCGGATATCTTCAGTACGGGGCTTGCAATAATACCAGTTGCCTGCCTCCCACAAATGTGGATTTTAAATTCGATGGTGGTGCGGCCGATATCGCTGTCAACCGGTCGAAGAATAAGCTGTCGGATAGTACTCTCGTTGATACGGCTTCTCATATTTCTCTAATCAGTCATGAAAAAGCAGAGACCGGTGATCTCTGGAAACCTGTGATCAATCAGCTTCATCAATTAGGCGAAGAAAATCATGGTGCTGATGCTCATAATTATATATATATATTCTTTATGGGGTTGCTTGGTGGCCTTTTGGCCTTGTTTACGCCATGCGTTTGGCCTATTATTCCGATGACTGTCAGTTTCTTCTTAAAACGTTCCAAAAATAAGGCCCGCGGTATTCGTGATGCTTGGATTTACGGGGTGGCAATTGTAGTCATTTATGTCAGCTTAGGTCTGGCTGTTACGCTGATTTTTGGGGCTAGTGCTTTGAATTCGCTTTCTACCAATGCCGTATTTAATATCTTTTTCTTCTTGATGCTTCTTGTTTTTGCTGCTTCTTTTTTTGGAGCTTTCGAAATAACTCTTCCTTCAAGTTGGTCGAATGGGGTAAATAATAAGGCAGAGAAGACCGGCGGATTGCTTAGTATCTTTTTGATGGCTTTTACGCTGACTTTGGTTTCATTCTCTTGTACAGGTCCTATTATCGGATTCCTTTTGGTTGAAGTTTCTACGAGTGGTAGTGTGGTTGCTCCGGCTGTGGGAATGTTGGGCTTTGCCATTGCATTGGCTTTACCGTTTACTCTTTTTGCTTTATTTCCCACGTGGTTGAAGCAAATGCCGAAGTCGGGCAATTGGATGAATAACATAAAAGTAGTACTAGGCTTCATAGAATTAGCTTTTTCTCTTAAATTTTTCTCTGTAGCCGATCTTGCTTATGGATGGCATATACTTGACCGCGAGACTTTTCTGAGTCTCTGGATTATTATTTTCGCCTTGCTCGGAGCTTACTTGATGGGGTGGTTCCGCTTTCCGCACGATGAAGAAGAATATGATGATCAAGGTAATGTTGTGGCGCATGCCAAGACTTCGGTAATCAAATTCTTTTCGGCACTTATTTCTTTTTCATTTGCATTATATATGATCCCCGGTCTTTGGGGCGCTCCATGTAAGGCTGTGAGCGCTTTTGCTCCTCCGATGAAGACTCAGGATTTTAATCTGTATACGAATGACGTCAAGGCTCAGTATTATGATTATGAAGAGGGAATGGAGGCAGCCCGTAAAGCGGGAAAACCTGTCATGCTCGACTTTACCGGTTATGGCTGTGTGAATTGCCGAAAGATGGAAGCTGCTGTGTGGACTGATAGTCAGGTAGCTGACCTTCTGCGCAATCGATATGTGCTCATTACGCTTTATGTGGATGAGAAAACAGCTTTGCCTTCTCCGATCCATATTACAGAAAATGGCAGTCAGCGTATTTTGCGAACAGTTGGAGATAAATGGAGTTATTTACAACGTAGTAAATTCGGTGCTAATGCTCAGCCATTCTATGTATTGATTGATAATGACGGGAATCCGCTTAATAAATCTTATTCTTATGATGAGGATGTAAACAAGTATGTTTCATTTTTAAAGAAGGGTTTGGCAAATTATCATCAAACCAATCCGTAGCGTCTTTTTCTCGTTTTAGTTCTTTAATCAATAGGCTTCTTTATCGCCATGAAGAATGTTGGCTATGGTCTTATAGATAATATACAGGTCAAGAATGAATGTCCAGTGTTCTATATACCAGATATCTCTTTGTACGCGCCCTTCCATTTGCCAAAGCTCTTGGGTTTCACCACGAAAACCTGTGATCTGAGCCCAGCCTGTCAATCCGGGTTTTACATAATGCCTGACCATAAACTTATTAATCAGTTTTGAATATTCTTCTGTATGCTTTAACATGTGGGGACGAGGGCCGACCACCGACATACTTCCCAATAATACATTGATGAATTGGGGCATTTCGTCAATATT
>JALNVG010000081.1 GCA_023227685.1 Bacteroidaceae bacterium | reverse complement strand
TCAACCATCTTGGCCGATATTTCCTCATCGGTAAAAGGATAATATATTTCTTTTACATAGTTTATCATCTGTTCCTTGGGCAGATTGAGCTGCTCTTTCGACTTACGGTAAGCTGTAGCAATAATATCTTTCATATCGCGCTCCTTCAATAGTTCAATGGCTGCCTTGAAAGCGATAAATTCACTCAGACGCGACATATCGATACCGTAATAATCAGGATAACGCACTTGCGGAGACGAAGATACGATTACTATTTTCTTCGGACCGAGACGGTCAAGAATACCGATAATACTTTGTTTCAACGTTGTTCCGCGCACGATGCTATCGTCGATAATCACCAGATTATCCACTCCGGAAACCAGACTGCCATAAGTAATATCATACACATGGGCTGCCAAATCGTTACGACTGTTTCCTTCGGCAATAAACGTTCGCAGTTTGATATCCTTGATAGCGACTTTCTCACTACGGATACGTCGGGACAAGATAACATCAAGCTCATCCATATTCGGCATGTGACCCAAAGCGGCTATCTCACGAATCTTTTCCTGATTAAGACATTCGTCCAATCCCTGCAACATACCATAAAAAGCAACTTCGGCAGTATTCGGGATAAAAGAGAATACGGTATGGTCAATATCATTATTGACAGCTTTCAGAATATGCGGAACAAGTTTCTTACCAAGTAACTTGCGCTCCTTATAAATATCCACATCACTTCCCCGTGAGAAATAAATCCGTTCAAAAGAACAAGCTTTCTTCTCTTTCGGTTTATTGATTTGTACGACACGTATTTTACCTGCTCTGTTGACGATAACTGCCTGCCCCGGTTGTATTTCTTTGACTTCCTCGACGGGAACATTGAAAGCTGTTTGTATGACAGGACGCTCCGAAGCAACCACTACTATTTCACCATCGGAATACCAATATGCAGGACGAATGCCCCACGGATCACGTATCGTAAAAGATTCTCCACTACCTGTGACACCGGAAATAACATATCCGCCATCCCAATCGCGACTACTTGAACGCAATACATTAGCTAAATCAACATGATCTTCTATATATTTGGTTATATCCATACCGGTCAGCCCCTCAGCCTCTGCCTGATTGAAGAGACGTTCCACCTCGCGGTCGAGCCGATGTCCCATTTGCTCCAGTATAATATATGTATCACCACCATTGCGCGGATGTTGCCCGTTGGCCGTGATGCGCGAAAAGATCTCATCAACATTCGTCATATTGAAGTTTCCGCAGATCGAAAGACTTTTGGCTCTCCAATTATTCCTTCTCAATACGGGGTGGACATACGAAAGTCCAGATTTTCCGGTTGTTGAATATCGCAAATGCCCCATGTACAATTCACTGGCATAAGGAACATTGCGTCTGACGTAATCAACATCATGCAATTGTTCTTTGGTAAGGTTCTTGAAATTTTCTTGAATATTACCGAATATCTCCATAATGGCACCTGTTCCGAGTGCCCGCTCACGAAACATGTATTCTTCACCAGGCACAGCATTCAACTTGACAGCAGCCACTCCCGCACCTTCCTGACCACGGTTGTGCTGTTTCTCCATCAGCAGATAGAGTTTATTCAGAGCATATAACCAAGTGCCGTACTCTTTTTCGTAATAATCAAGAGGCTTCAACAGACGAATCAACGCCACGCCACATTCATGCTTTAATTGTTCCATTGATAATTGTACAAATTACTTTTATATATTATATATTTACCATTAATTATTCAACCGTAACCGACTTTGCCAGATTTCTGGGCTGATCTACATTCATCCCCTTGCAAACGGCAATGTGATAAGCAAGCAATTGCAAAGGTAAGGTGGTAAGCAGCGGATCAAGACATTCCAGGGTTTCCGGAATCTCGATAATCCAATCGGCCATCTTACTGATAACCTGATCACCCTTTGTGACAATTGCTATAATCCTTCCCTTGCGGGCTTTTATTTCCTGTACATTACTAACGACCTTCTCATACAAACTGCCGCTAGTGGCAATCACCACAACCGGCATTTCAATATCCACCAAGGCGATAGGGCCATGCTTCATTTCGGCAGCAGGATATCCTTCGGCATGGATATAAGAAATCTCTTTCAACTTTAATGCACCCTCCAGTGCCACAGGATAGCTGTACCCTCTGCCCATATATATAAAATTATGTGCGTAAGTGAATATCTTTGCCAGATTACTTATCTGCTGGTCAAGATAAAGCACTTCTTTCATCTTTTCGGGGATACGGTTCAATTCATCAAGCACCTTGATAAATAATTCCTTCGTCATCGTGTGCTTTTCTTGAGCTAAAGCCAAGGCAAGAATGGTAAGCACCGTCACCTGACCGGTGAAAGCCTTTGTTGAAGCAACACCGATCTCGGGACCGACATGAATATATGAACCTGTTTCGGTAGAACGGGGAATAGATGAACCAATGGCGTTGCAGATACCATAAATGAAGGCACCTTTGCTTTTGGCCAATTCAATGGCAGCCAACGTATCGGCCGTCTCACCGCTCTGTGAAATTGCAATCACCACATCACGCTCATCAATCAACGGATCAGAATATCTGAACTCCGAAGCATAATTCACTTCAACAGGAATACGACAAAAACTCTCAATCAAACGTTTGCCTATCAACCCGGCATGCCACGATGTGCCACAGGCCACAATGATGAACCGACGGGCATTGAGCAATTTATCTTTATGATCGATGACGGCGGATAGCAGAACCTTTTGTGACTCCACATTAACACGACCACGCATACAATCGATAATACAATCGGGCTGCTCAAATACTTCCTTTAACATAAAATGCGGATAACCACCCTTTTCCAATTTACCAAGGTTGAATTCCACATCTTTTATTTCAGGAACCATCTTCACATTATTCAGATTAACAATCTCCAGATCTTTTCCAAGGGTGATACAAGCTATCTCGCCATCCTTTAGATAAACCACCTTATTGGTATATTCCACAATGGGAGAAGCATCGGAGCCGACGAAATATTCATTATCACCCACACCGATGACCAACGGACTGCTTTTGCGTGCAACTACAATTTCTTTAGGATTCTTTTTATCAAGCACTGCAATGGCATATGCACCGATAACCTGACGCAGAGCCAGCTGTACGGCCTTGAAAAGAGAAAGATGGTTGGATATTTGAACGTATTCGATAAGTTGTACAAGAACTTCGGTATCGGTTTCGCTACAGAACTTGTAGCCTTTTGCCAAGAGTTTGGCTTTTATTGTAGCGTAATTTTCAATGATACCATTGTGAACGAGAGCAAGATTGCGAGAAGAAGAAACGTGAGGATGAGCATTGGCGGAATTCGGTTCTCCATGTGTAGCCCATCTTGTGTGGGCTATTCCGATCGTACCGGAGACATCTTTTTCAACGACGAAATTCTCAAGGTCCGCCACTTTCCCTTTCGTCTTATATACATCCAATTGCCCCTGTGCATTAATTAAAGCGACACCTGCACTGTCATATCCACGATATTCCAACCGCTTTAATCCCTTGATAAGGACCGGATAGGCATCTCTGTTACCAATATAACCTACGATTCCACACATAATTTTTTGTTTTTATCCGCATGCAAAGATACACATATTAATCACAATTTGATAATTTTTTCGTCATTTATTAAACAATAACATGCAAGAAATGATAGATTACATTCAAAAGTTAGAAATTGCATATAGGTTCTTTTTTTATAAAGAACTTATACATCTAACGAAACTGGAATAAAAAGATAAATAACTATAATTAAAGATATTTACCGTGGCAAATGCTTGTATATATGGCATTAATTAGCTATATTTGCCACAAATAAAAAACAAAGTATATGAAAAATGCGAATCAAATTATCGGAGAAAATCTAAAAAAAATTAGAGAACTATCCGGATTTACGCAAGAGCAAGTTGCCGTGTCTATTGGTGTAGAACGTTCTGCATATAGCAATTATGAAGGAGGAACAAGAGAAGCTCCCTATAATATATTAGAAAACATTAGCAATCTGTTCGGGTGCGATCCTTTCTTATTCTTTGAAGATAATGCTCAAGTCAATAATGAAATTTTAGCCACAGCATTTAGAATTTCGGATATTGAGGAGAGTGATTTAAAAGAAATAGCCAATTTTAAAGATATTGTAAAGTCTTACCTTAAAATGGAACGTATAGCCCAAAATGAAGCCCAATAAATTTATAATAGAAAGACAAGTAGCAGAATTCCGTATGGATAATGGATTAAGCACTTCCGAGCCTATAAGCCTGAAAAGCTTACTGTTGAGGCTTAACATACTCACAATATTCCGACCTCTGTCTGAGAGTTTCTCCGGAATGTGTCTCAAAGACACTTCAGATCACCGTTTTATGCTCATCAATTCCAACAACTCAAGAGGCAGACAACATTTCACAATCGCTCACGAGTTATATCATCTTTATATAGAAAAACAACCTACTCCACATAAATGTAACCCCGGATGCAGTAGCAAGAATCCAATAGAGCAGAGTGCAGATATGTTTGCGTCATCATTGCTAATGCCTGAGGCCGGACTGTGCCAATTGATCCCTGAAAAGGAATTGAATTCCAAAAACATATCAATAGCTACAATCATAAAATTGGAACATTATTTTTCAGTCTCCCGCTCCGCATTACTATACAGACTCTTAAATGTCGGTCTGATAAATGAAAGCACACGTTCCAAGCTAGCTGAATATGCAGTAAAACATTCTGCCAAATGTTTTGGTTATGACACTGCTTTATATGAATCAGCCAATGAAGGATTAGTCATTGGCGATTTCGGAGAAAAGTCTCGTTCACTTTTTGAACAAGGAAAAATATCAGAAGGACATTATTTGGAGTTACTACATAAAATCAATATTAATGGGACAGAAGAAGACGAAAATAGTACTCGATGCTGATGTCATCATTCATTTTGTTAAGGCAAAAATGTTTGCCAAACTTCCTGAGATATTCCCTGAATACGAATATATCATTCTGGATGTAGTCTACAAAGAAATATCACCAAACCCTGAAACAAAAAAAATCATAGACAATTACATTCATTTTATTCATAAAGTCAAGCAAGAGACATTTGCTCCACAAAGTGATTCAATGAAAGAATACTTCCGATTAACAAGCAATCTTGGACGTGGAGAAAGTGCCTGTATGGTCTATTGCAGAGATAACCAAGACGTATTAGGCAGCAGCAATTTAAGAGACATAACAGAATATTGTTCAGCTAACAACATCACTTATCTTACATCTCTTGATTTTCTATATTATGCATACTGTAGGAAAGTACTATCTGAAGATGATTGTAAAGAATTTATGCAAAAAGTGAATGAGCGAGGGAGCACGCTACCTATTATTGATATCACTAAATATATTTGCCGGGTACATGTATAAATATAATCTAATATTATCTTTGCATAAACCATAAATAACTCACCAATGAATTCAGCTGAAATACTCAATCTCCGTCTATATAATCAATTACTCACAAGTCATCAATTGAAAGCCCCCAACGAAATTGTTTCGTGGATGGGTGCCATGCAATCTCAAGCTCTTGATATGGCCAAATGGGCTATTGGCACACGTTTGGAAAATCAAACAATAAGGGATGTTGAAGAAGCATTAAACACGGGACAGATTATCCGCACTCATACCTTACGTCCCACTTGGCACTTTGTTTCGGCTGATGATGTCCATTGGATGTTTGATCTGTCTAACCCTCGCTTAAAACCTATTTACCATTGTTATGCAAAGATGCGCCAAATAGATGAATCGCTTATATATAATGCTATTCCTGTTCTGGAAAAGATATTAATAGGCGGAAAGCATCTCACCAAACAAGAAATCGGAAGTGCCTTACAGACTCAAGATATAACATTAGATGACGACCACTTAAAATCGGCCATAACCTATGCAGAGATGGAAGGAATCTTGGTTAATGGACGGCTGAAGGGAAAGAAGCAAACGTTCACCCTACTCGAAGAGTGGGCTCCCCGTAAACAAACAATTTGTAAGGAAGAAGCCCTGGAGCATCTGGCTCGAAAATATTTCACAAGCCACAGCCCTGCCACCATTCATGACTTCGCCTGGTGGTCGGGATTGTCTATTACCGAATGCAGACAAGCCCTCGAGATGATTAAAGTAGACTTTATTTGTGAAACGATAAATGAACGTGATTTTTGGATGAAAAGCGACATCAAAGTTCCGCCTGTTGATAGTAATTCAGCATTACTTCTTCCTGCATTCGATGAATTTGTGATCAGCTATAAAGATCGCTCCGAGATGATTGAAGACATTCACTACGGCAAAGTGATGACAAAAAACGGCTTATTTTCTCCAACGATTATGCTGAATGGTAAGATTATAGGTTCTTGGAAAAAAGTCGCTCATAAAAGCACTCCACGCATAGAACTATCTTTCTTCGAGAAGACATCCCAAAGGAAACAAGACCTTTTCAAACCGGAAATAAAACGATTAGAAAAATTCTATTCTAAAGAAAAAAACAAATAATAGTTTAAGATATTGCCCTCGTTTTAGATTGTAACCAACTTTTTACGCACCCATTGGGGGGCTATTTGAAAATCGCTTTTTATGAGCTGTTGGTTTTCCTCTTTTGCAAGGATATTCTTTATATTGCATATCATTTCATCCGTGATATGACTCACGCCGATTTCCTTCATTGCGACAACGACCATTGCAAACAGTTCACTTTTGTATGCGAACATACGCGGTGCACATTTTTTGAATACAATCTTGCGATTGCCTACATTAAGAATCCTCGGCGTGCCGTCAGTAAGATATACGGCATTCATAGGCACCTGAGTGGAAAGTCCAAGAGCATTCAATGCCGTCAACCCCGACGGGATGATTCGTGCCTGCTCCTTACAGGCAATAGTCCTTGCCACCCGGTCAAGCGTAGGCTTGTGGATACCGAAGCGATTACGGCTCGGATATAAATATACCCCTGTGACAGGCGCACAAGGATATTCTCCTTTTCCAATCTTGACAACACACGCGTGACCAGCGTGTCATTATTCAAGTCGGCAAAATCATTCACTTTATAAAGCCTGTCCTCACCATTTTGTATGATACGGCCTTTAATTTCCTTAGATAAAATCTGTGCCATATTCCTTTCCTTTTAATATTTTGTCCGAAATAACTATCTTTTTTCGGACAAAATTGAGAATAAGGCTATTGTAGCTTCAACAGTTTGGACTAACCTCCCCCTAAAAACGGGACAGTTCAAAATAGAGTTTCAAATTAATAAGTTTATATTTACCAAAATTTTAGAGATTACGAAATGATCGAAATTTACAGAATCTCAGATATTGTTCGCTCCAAAGTAGAATGAAACCAATGTGAAAGCCGAAGAGGTCTGTCGCAAAAGGGGTGTTAATAAGGCCACCTTTTACAAATGAAAGAAGAAACTCGCTTTGTCATTTGCAGAAATACTTAAAACAAAGACGTAATAATAGTCGTCAATTACAGAACTTGATTTGTTTTCGATTATTTCGAAACTGCCTAATAAATATTCTACTCTTCATATCATATATTCTTCGGAATCCTATAAAATAAGTATGTTAGTCCATATGAAATTTCAATAAGTACTAATACTATAATTAAAAATAATCAAGTATTTTATTCGTACACAAAGTCTATATTCAGATCTTTGAACAAGTCAAGTTTATTTATTCCAACTTAAAGTTTGGTTCAACTTTCTGCAGTTTGAATTTTTCACCGGTTCTTATATGTTTATATTCAAATATTTTATCGTTTAGTTTCAATATTTTATAGGTATCTCTATTATAAGGATCGGACAAATCTGTTGAATCTCTAAGCCCATCCATGGAAAAATATTTTAATATCGTGAAATAGACATTTCCAGACACTCCCCATTCACCACCTTCTGTCTGTTTCCTTATTTTTCCATCTTTATTAATTGTATAAAAAGCGATAGAATATTGACCATCAATCATTCTGTCAACTATCCATTCTCGTTTCAAGCCATTTTTTAATAACGTACGACCATACCATCTACCTGTTAATGTATTCCAATTTGCAATTTCGTTATTGCTAAGTTCTGGACTATACATGTCATGATTTTTAGAATTTGGTCTAAATAAAGTAGAGCAACTACAAACAATAGTTACGATTAGGATAAGAATTATTTTCTTCATTGTTATTAGAATTAGTTGTTTTGTCTTTTTTACAAACATTACCGCTTAAATATCGTTGCGACGTATCTGTTTTTTTATTTCAAACTTCTGCCCAAATATAATAACTATCTTTTATTTTGCAATGTGTTTTTTTACTTAATTGAAAATTTGTACAATGTGTCAGCTTCCCATTTTTGATCTGCCCCCAAAAGTTTGACACAATCCAACAAAAAGGAGAAGTAAATTTAGCGTAGAAGAGAAACATGAATGGTAAAGAAAGGAGACGTTTCACATCACAGGAAAAATAGCAATAAAAGTCATTCTATGAAAAAACCAATGGCATGAGCCCAGTGGTATATAGAAAATAATTTGAGAATCATTTAATCGTCCAACTTTAGGAGTTCACTTCAAAAACTCTAAATTAGCTATGTACAGTTTTTAGGGAGGAGGTCAGGTCCTATCAAAAAGTAACTGATATTTATGCCACATCCATTAATTACAATAAAAATGATGCAATAACTCTATTTTTTTAGTTGCTATTTTCTTTTTAACCACCGTGCTACCCCACCATGATGAGAGCATGTTCCACGCCTACTTTGGCTGAAACTATAAGTCCCATCATTACATAAAGCAGTAGCACCGGCAGGAGCGGAATTGTAATGAGTCGGAGATTGCACCCTTTCGCCACGTGAATTAGTATAATATTTAACTGCCGAACGGTATGGCATTTCTATAGAGACCTTTTCTTTGCTAAGGTATTTGGTCGAAACGTATCCAATCTTTCCGTTATAGTTAATTGGTATCCATTTACAGTCGCAATCTTCGTCTATGGTAACGGCCGTACCTTGAGGAATGACTAAGATTACTTCGGAAGAAGTATTGGACTGGGAACGCATATTCAGATCGGTCGTTGCGTATCTGATATTGGTCTGAGCACTTAAAGTAAAACTAAGTGCAAAAACAAATTGAAATAATAAGAATAATGTTTTTTTCATGAATCTAGATTTTATAAATTTTAAAAAATTAATCAGCATATAATCATCATAGCTCCCCAATAAATCCAAAGTTCTCTACCAGATCTAAATCTTGGTGTTCTAAACAACAATGCCAAATACTCAATCTATAGGTATACATTCTCTTTTTATTCCTGCCATTTGATAATTATTGAAAATCTAGATTTTGACTTTCCTGTCTAATTTAAAAATATTCTATGCTTCGTGTAACGATTCCAAAGCAATACTATCCAATCTCAACATAACTATTTTGTCTCTCGAATCTAAATTCAAAGACATCGGTTTGGCTGACAATTCGAAACTCTTCGGATATTCATCATCCCACATTCTTTTTTGTTGTTCATTATCTATATGCATAAAAATAATTCTGGCATAATTTATTTTATGCAAATCACGACTTTTAATTCTGGCAAATACATCAGACTTATCATCAAGGAAAGGCAATAAGTCCTGAAGATTTAACTTTTTATCCGTTGTTATATACGGATAAATTATTGAATTTGTTATACAATCAAACATATTGAAAGAAACGATATAATTTTTAATAATATCCGAAAGATGTTCTTTCAGCTCAATCTGGAAACGCATAACCTGATCGTAATTCACACCGTATCGCCCTATTACATTATAAAGTTTAACCTTGCTTACCAGC
>JALNVG010000080.1 GCA_023227685.1 Bacteroidaceae bacterium | reverse complement strand
CGTATTTTACAAGATCAGCGTCCCGTATTCATGCGAATACACCTCCAGGCTCCCGGAACAAGAGGATATGAAATCTCCCAGAGTACACCTGATAAATCTTATTACAGAAATATCTTTGGCAAAGATTCACCTTATGTGAAGGCTATAGAAAATGCTGATATACTATTAGGAAAGTTTGTTTCTTATCTGAAAAAGGAAAAGCTGTTAGACAGTACTGTTTTGGTTGTTACAGGCGATCATGGTGAAAATAAGACGGGTTGGCATTCTTTATATAATGAAGAATGTTGGCGTACGCCATTACTTTTTGTGGGTGCTGATATAGCTCAGGGCCGTAAATTACCTTATTTTGAGCAAACGGATATTGCTCCTACTATCGCCGGACTTTTAGGGAAAGATGGTCCGAATCATGATGGAGCGAGTGGCAAATTTGTAAAAGAGATACTCAAAAACCAGGAAATTTTCAATTATCATCCCAAAATGTATTTGAAAAAATTAGATGAACAAATAAGGGATTTTAATTTTCTCCGTGCCCGGTTAATTACTTTAGGAAAGAATGATGACTCTTTTATCAATGTTGCCGCCTTATTGGAAAATAGTAATTTTGGTGAACCTTTCTATAATCAAGATCGTATCCTCGACTGGTATAAAGCGGGAACTACAGAACATTTACTTGAAGTTAATCAGAAAGTATTGGACAGGGTAAGAAATATTCTTTCTAAGAAGGGTGGCAGTATGCAATAATATATTGCTTCGTTTCTTCCGGTGGCTTTACAATAAAAATGAGATCGGTTTTTTAAGCATCACCAATTTTAAATAAAAAGAAGGAAGAAGGAGTATATCAAAATCTGATACACTCCTTCTTTTTATTACTTATTCAGTACCATAATTTTGTTATGTCAATTTCTTTTTATATCTTTGGTCATAATCGAAATAAAACAGAAAGCTTATGACCTATATCAACGATCTATTTCATAATGAGAATTTTCAGTTGATTGCAACGCCGGTATTATTTCTGGTGGTTTTAGTCCTGGTATTTCTGATCTATAACGTTGTATTAAAACGTATACGCAAAAAAGCTTTAAGTACCAAGAATCCGCTCGACGATTTTATGATTGATTTGCTACGTGTCCCTGTGATGTGTCTTTTGTTCTGGATTGTACTATCATTGTTTACCACTTACTCTTTTGTTTCCCATACCGGTATTCATGATACGATAGCGGATATCAATAAGATATTGCTGATACTAACCATCGGATGGATACTTATTAAAGCGATAAAGGCTTTCTTCTATTATCTTCAGAACCATTTGGATATTCAGAGCGCGGACAATCTGAATGCACGGAAAAACCTGACACGAATGAAAGTCTTTGAAGGGCTTGCTGTAACTCTGGTCAGCGTTCTGACTGTTGCTGCCTGTCTGATGTCTTTTGAACAGGTACGTACCATCGGCATCAGTTTGCTTACCTCTGCCGGTATTGCCGGTATCATTATCGGCTTTGCTGCTCAGAAGAGCATTGCCACTTTTTTAGCAGGTGTTCAAATAGCCATTACCCAACCTATTCGTCTGGATGATGTTGTGATTGTAGAAGGAGAGTGGGGGCGGATAGAAGAAATCACACTGACCTACGTCGTGGTGAAAATTTGGGATGAGCGCCGACTGGTCCTGCCCGTGAGCTATTTTATTGAGAAACCTTTTCAAAACTGGACACGCACCAACTCCAATATTCTGGGCACCATATTCCTGTACACCGATTATTCAGTGCCTGTTGATGCTCTTCGCAACCATCTGAATGTACTATTGAAAGATAATCCCAAGTGGGATAAGCGTGTGGTGAACATACAAGTGACTGATGCTAAGGAACGCTACATGGAACTCCGCATCCTGCTCAGTAGCACGGACGCCTCATTGAACTGGGATTTGCGAGTGGATATTCGTGAGAAGATGATTGATTATCTGAATAAAGAATATCCCGGTTGTTTTGTCAAAACTAGAATTCAAACTACAGATCCGGAAAATTTGAAAGAGAGAATTTAAATCTTATCTTGGTTTATTGCATGAAATTCTATAAGTCCTGACATAGATGTTTTTTCTATATCATCTATCTCAAAATCGAATTCATGTGCCACTTTACGTAGAATTTGCGGATAATCGGAACCAACAGATCCAACAAAACGAACGGGATAATGCTTATAATCGTACTGACAAATGCAACGGCTGAAGAAACTGCGGATATTGCGAGTCAATAAATCTATGACATAATCATCGTTAATATAATCGGCCAGAAAATAAGAGACTGCAGCAAAAAAACGTGTTGGGAGCGGACGGTTATAAGCAGATTCCATTATGATATCGGGTGTAAGGTGGAACTTCTGGTAAAAAATTTGCATGATACGTTCGGGTGCTAATTCTTTCAATACATCCGAAAGAAACATTTTGCCCAGAATCGAGCTACTTCCTTCATCACCCAAAACATATCCGGCTGCTCTTACATTTTTTACGATTTGTGTGCCATTGTAGAAACAAGAATTGGAACCTGTATCAAGGATGCAGGCAATTCCCGAATCATTCTTAAACAAGCCCCGAGCTGCACCAAGTAAGTCACTTTCCACCTGAACGGGTGCGTGAAACTGAGATACCAGAGATAAACTAAGAATTTTTTTCTTCTCATTGGATGAACATCCTGCACCATAGAAAAAAATCTTCTCTATTTTTTTCTTAAAAAACAAATCAGGCAATTCCAATCGAATGCTCCGACTTATTTCGCGACGAGTCTGGAAATAAGGGTTAAGTCCTTCGGTAAAGGCCTTTTGGACAATATTATTATACTCGACCAATACCCATTCTGTTGTTGAACTACTTGTTACAATAAGTTGCATAATTACGTTTCTGTTTTTTCTTTGATGCAAATATAAAATTAATTATTAATGAAACCAGGTCCTAAATTAAATAAAATGTTAGGATATGTTATAAAAAAAATTAACGAAGATTTATCAAATCCTTCGTAGTATGATAATGTTGCTGGCAATAAAGATCTTTTTTACTCTTTGAGGCAAATATAAGATATCAAATGTTCAATCATAAATAAAATATAATTTAATAGTATAAAATATAATAACACTTAATATATAAATATAACACAAAAATAGTTTGAATAATTGTTTCTGATACAAAAAAATAATATTATATTTGTCACAACCTTTTAAAGATATTCTAATAAATTTATATTCTTTCTTAAACATAAACAACCAACAATAGCATTAAAAAATTATTGAGCTTAAAACTTGATATGGTTTAAATTGATTTATAACATTTAAATATATTGATGGCCTATGGTAAAAAACAAAACCTCAAAAGATAGTTATTAAACTATTTTTATAATTATTTCTATTTTTAATCAAAATAGAAAACTACTAATATCTTAAACAATTTAATATGAATTTTATGAAAAAAAATCACACAAGAAAGGTCTTTTCATGGCGAAAAACATTCATCGCAGTGACGGTTGTTATGCTTTTTATTGGGAGTAGCGGAGCAGTGGCTAAAAAAGCTGTTTTAAACAGTAATTATGAAGTTTCACAACAGCAAACAAAAGGAATTTTAAAGGGCAAGGTAGTTGATGCTAACGGCGAATCAATTATTGGAGCTAGTGTTTTGGAAAAGGGAACTACTAATGGAACTATTACGAATGTGGATGGCTACTTTTCGTTGAATTTGAAGAAAAATTCAATATTGGTTATTTCATATGTAGGATACCTGACACAAGAAATTAGTGCTACTGCAAATATGAAAGTAGTTCTAAAAGAAAATAGCAAAGAACTGGATGAGGTGGTCGTGGTGGGTTATGGTACTCAAAAGAAGGCAAATCTGACAGGTGCCGTATCTTCTATAGATATTAGCAAAACTTTAGATGCTCGCCCTGAATCAGATGTTAGCAAGGCTTTGCAAGGTACTGTTCCAGGCTTGACTATTATTAGTAATAGTGGGAAACTGGATGAAACTCCTTCTTTGACCATTCGTGGTGTGGGTACTTTAAGCAACAATGCTAAAAGTAATCCTCTGATTGTGGTAGACGGCGTGCCGATGGATGACATTTCTTATCTTAATACACAAGATATTCAGAGTGTCTCTGTTTTAAAAGATGCTGCTTCTACTTCTATCTATGGTACACGTGCGGCTTTTGGTGTGATATTGATTACAACAAAGTCGGCTAAAAAAACGGATAAGGTAACGATTAATTATACGAATAACTTTGCATGGTCTACACCAACTATTCTACCTAATTATCCTGATGTACCGACTCAGATTGAGGCATTGATGGCTGCTAATGCACGTACAGGTTCTGCAAACGAACTTTTTGGTATGTATTTAGACCAAATGTTGCCAAAAGCTCAGGCATGGAAAACTGCACATAATGGTAAAAAAGCCGGCTATAGAGAAATGGTCTTGGGAGATGATTTTGATTTAGATAATAATGGCGTTGGTAATTTCTATGCCGATTGGGATGTAGTTGGTATTATGTACCGTAAATGGAAACCCGAACAAAGCCATAATTTATCAATACAGGGTACCAGTGGAAATACATCTTACTTTATGTCAATGGGATATAACCATGATGAAGGTGTGATGACTTTCAATCCTGATAAAATGGATAAATACAATGCTACGATGAATCTTTCTACAGACATAACCAAATGGTTGACAGTAGGAGGACGTTTCAGTTATAGCGATAAAGATTATACTTCACCTAATACTCGCCGTACTACTTATCAATATCTGTGGCGTTGGGGAAGTTTCTTCGGTCCTTACGGAACATATCAGGGATCGGATTTCCGAAATGATATTGCTTACCGTAAACAGGCAGCCGACAGCAAGAGTACAGATACTTATACGCGTATCGGAGCATTTTTGAAAGCAACTATCATCAAGGGATTGACGCTGAATGCAGATTATACTTATAATATTCGTCGTTATGATTTGCATGAATCTACTAAACCTATAACCTGTTGGAATTCATGGGGTGGTAATTTGACAAACGGGCTGTCTACCATGAGCACCTCAACTCAGGTAGACCAAACAGCCAGGCGTGATAAGTCATATGCACTGAACATCTATGCCAACTATGCTTTTGACTTGGTTAAAGACCATCATTTCAACTTTATGCTGGGTGGTAATGCCGAAGAGGGAGATGGTTATTCTCAATATTCCGAGCGTGATGGCTTGTTAGATCCAAGCAAACCGGAATTTAGTCTTGCTACTGGCGATCAAAAAGTAAGTGGATGGCATAATCAATGGGGTGCTTGCGGTTATTTCGGGCGCATCAATTATGACTATCAGGGCAAATATTTGTTGGAATTAAACGGACGTTACGATGGATCTTCTAAATTTCCATCCAATAGTCGTTGGGCATTCTTTCCGTCTGCATCAGCAGGTTACCGCATTAGCGAAGAGAATTTTTTTAAACCAATAAAAAATATAATCAACAATGCTAAGTTTCGTGTTTCTTATGGAGAAATTGGTAATCAGGCAGTGGGAGATAACATGTATATTGAAACTATGGACAAATATACAACAGCTGAGACTCACTGGCTCGATCCTAGTGGTACGAAGGTTGTTACCTATGATATGCCGAAGTTGGTGTCTCCTTCATTAAAATGGGAACGCATACAAACGCTAAATCTTGGTTTTGATTTAGGACTCTTGAATAACGAGTTGAATGTGACAGGTGATTGGTATCAAAGAACCACAAAGGATATGTTGGCACCCAGCAAAACAATGCCTTCTGTATTAGGAACCTCGGCTCCTGAAATAAATGCAGGAACATTGAGAACACGCGGATGGGAATTGAACGTCGATTGGCATCATCGCTTCAAAGATGTTACGGTTTATGCGAATGCCAATATTGGTGACTTCACTACCCAAATTACCAAATGGGATAACGACAATAAATTATTGAACTCTAATTATAGGGGTAAAAAATATGGAGACATTTGGGGATTTGAGACAGACCGATATTTTACTTCAAATGATTTCAATACTGACGGATCTTATAAAGAAGGTGTAGCTTCGCAAAAAAAATTGCAGACAGGAAGCTTTGTTTACGGGCCGGGTGATATTAAATTTAAAGATTTGGACAAATCAGGAACGATTGACGGTGGTGATGGTACAGCCAGCAATCACGGAGATTTGAAAGTGATAGGCAATACAACTCCACGTTATCAATATAGTTTTAGACTGGGAGGTGAATGGAAAGGATTCGATATAGATATGTATTTCCAAGGAGTAGGCAAACGTGACGTTTGGACACAAAGTGCATTTGTTATGCCAATGATGCGTGGAGCGGATGCGCTTTATGCTAACCAAACCAACTATTGGACGGAAAGCAATCTAAATCCGAATGCCGATTTTCCTCGTATGTATCCAGGTGGTTCAGGTCAAGGTACAATTTCCGTACTTCCCTTTGGACAATATAATTTCTATCCACAATCCAAATATTTGGTTCACATGGCTTATTTGCGATTCAAAGATCTGACTATTGGTTATACTTTACCGAAAAACTTGACCATGAAAGGGTATTTATCAAAGGTACGTGTTTATTTCAGTGCTAATAATCTTTGTGAGCTGATTAATAGGAGTAATGCTCCTGTAGATCCTGAAATTAATGCAGTAGAAGAAGGCGTAAATACGAAGAATGCTACATGGGGACGTATTGACCCAATGTATCGTACCATATCTTTTGGTGTTCAAGCAACATTTTAATTAATAATTAATCCATAGTGAATATGAAAAAATTTAAAATAATAGGCTTATTGTCATTAATATTTATGACTGTAGGTTGTGATAGTATATTGGATAAGGGGCCTCTGGATACATTTACCAATGATAATTTCTGGATAAGTGAGAATAACGTCCAAGGTTATGCTAATGCCTTTTATGAAAGTTTTGCCGGTTATGGGAATAGTGGCGGTTCCGGTGATTATTATTTCAAAACACTTTCTGATGATCAGGCCGGAAGTAGTTTTGCTGATTGGACTCATACATCTATTCCTGCTTCAGACGCTACTAAATGGAACAATAGATGGAAAGAGATACGCAGAGCCAATATTTTATTAGAGCATGTCGACGGAATTACATCAATGAATGCCACGGCAAAATCTCATTGGGGTGGTGTAGCACGACTAATGCGTGCTTGGACCTATTATCATCTCGTACGTACGTATGGTGATGTGCCTTGGGTCAATAAGTCATTGAATATTACCGATGCAGGTTATCTGTACAGCGAACGTGCGAAGAGAGATGTCGTAATGGATAGTGTATTGAACGACTTGAACTATGCTTGTGACAATATACCCAACACTACATCGAGAACAACATTCAGTCAGGACGTAGCATACGCAATGAAGGCAGAAATATGTTTATATGAGGGCACATTTCGTAAATATCGTTTAGCTGCCGATAACCAGCCGGAACCTGATTTAAGCGGTTCCACGAAGTATCTGACGGCTGCCAAAGAGGCTTGCGCTGCTATTATGAACAAGAGCAATTATTCGCTTAACGCCTCTTATCAAGGCAACTATAATTCGATCGATTTAAGTAGTAACAAAGAAATGATCTTTTATAAAGCGTATAAAGTGGATATATTAATGCATTCACTGATAGATTACACTTCCTCATCCACACAGATGAGCGGTATGACAAAGGATGCTTTTGATTCGTATCTGTTTACCGACGGAAAGCCATTAGGTTTGACATCAGAAGACAAGAACGATGCTGCTTCCATCCATTTTGGTACGAAGACAGTCGCTGGTAAAGTTGTAGGGGATACGGTACTATCTCTACATAAGGTTTTGGCTGTACGAGATGCTCGTCTTTCACAAACCATTGATACAGCGCTTTGTTATGTATCTCGTGGGTTTACGCGCTTCAACACAGGTATATCTATGACCTCTTCTTCAGGTTATGGGGTAGCAAAATTTGATAATCAAAGTATTGATTTGCAACATAGAAGTCAGACAGCTGCCAATTATACTCATGCACCGCTATTTTGGTTATCAGAGATTTATTTGGAATATGCCGAAGCTTGTGCAGAATTAGGTACGGCTACTCAAAATGATTTAGATCTTTCGATTAATAAACTGAAAAAACGTGCCGGATTACCCAATTTATCTGTCAACGTAGGTTTCTCTGATCCGGCTAATACTATCGGAGTAAGTAATCTTGTTTGGGAAATCAGACGAGAGAGACGTTGTGAACTGATGTTTGATAACAATCTTCGTTATTGGGATTTGATTCGTTGGCATCAATTGGATAAATTGGATTCAAGCACGAATCCTAATATCCTGATAGGTGCTGATATTGTTAATGACTCTTATGATACTGCAGTTTCTCGCATAGGTAATTATATCAATGCATCTAATGGCAAAACAAGAGTCTATGATAAAAAGAATTATTTATACCCCATTCCATCCGATCAACTTAGTCTTAATCCTAAATTGGGTCAGAATCCGGGTTGGAATTAGTGGTTGATGAATTTACAAACTTAATACAGATTTGAAGTACCCCCCAAAAGGCAGCTCCAAAATGAAAATTTTAAAGCTGCCTTTTATTTAAAAAACGAATTTTTACATGCATTAATTATGAAATATATAAAATTTATTTTCCTATTGTTGATCACCGGATTCGTTATCCAAGTAGTCAATGCACAAACTATTTCTATAGAAACTCGTTCGCAAATCGGTAAAATATTAAACGATTTGGCACGTAAAGAGATCACTGTGGGCAAGATAGACATAGATTCAGTTTCGGCTACAAATAATCGGTTGACTTTCTTTGCTAATACGAATTGTGCTTCTATTCCTTTCCGTGAAGGTAATGTAAAATATATTTATAATAAGATTCATCAATTGTTGCCCACTGTCTATGCTGATTACAAATTGGAATTACGAGCTGACGGAAAAACTATTGAAGATTTGATACCTCTTGCCTTGCGAACAAAAGGTAAAAACTTTGCTACTTTCACTAATACTTCAAAAAAACCATTAATCACGAAAACATCTTCTCCTTTCATTCCTACCAAAGGATTGGAAGATCGACATATCGCTATGTGGCAGAGCCACGGACTTTTCTATGAACAATATTTATCACGCTGGGAATGGCAGCGCGCACGTATCTTCCAAACAGTGGAGGATCTTTACACACAAAGCTATGTATTACCATTTCTAGTGCCAATGCTCGAAAAAGCGGGTGCTACAGTATTATTACCTCGTGAAAGGGATTGTAATTCTTGCGAAGTGATTGTTGATAATGACAAGGGGGTGAATGACGTTTCTTGTTATACAGAGCAGGGTAATTGGATTAGAGGTGCACTACCCGGATTTGCTTATCTTAGAAAACAATATAAAGATTTTGAAAACCCTTTTACCGAAGGATCTTACAGACAAACGGAAACTATCACTCGAAAAGATAAAGAATGCGTAGCAACATGGATTCCTAATATCCCCCATTCCGGGAAATATGCAGTATATGTATCGTATAAAACGGTGAAAAACAGTACGGATGATGCTCTTTATACGGTTTACCATAACGGTGAAAAAACACAATTCCGTGTTAATCAAAAAATGGGTGGAGGCACTTGGATTTATCTGGGTAATTTTGGTTTTACAACCGGTACAACCGATTGTCGTGTAGAGTTAAGTAACTTATCGGCAAAAAGTGGGCGTATTGTCACGGCTGATGGAATTAAGATAGGGGGCGGAATGGGAAATATAGCCCGACACCCCGCACCGGGAGGTATCATAAAGAATACCAAAAGTTCTGCTGGTCCTGCACTTGCACCAGCTTTAACCATCCCAATAATGAATTATCCTTATCAAATTAGTGGATATCCTCGTTTTACGGAGGCTGCTCGCTATTGGTTACAATGGGCCGGATTTCCAGATAGTATCTATTCTGTAAGTAAAGGAAAGAATGATTATACTGATGATTATAAATGTCGCGGTATGTGGGTGAATTATCTTGCAGGAGGTTCTAAAGGATTGTCTGATGAAAAAGGGCTAAATATTCCG
>JALNVG010000079.1 GCA_023227685.1 Bacteroidaceae bacterium | reverse complement strand
CATCTTCAAGCAGATGCATATACATCAGACGGTCAGAGAAGGAATGTTTTTTATTCATAAATAAACCCCAAAGTTTTTTGTCCAAACTTTGGGGTTCACTTCACTTATCCTGTTTACGGTGGTTTTTCGTCAATTTAATTTAAAATTAAATTGTTAGAGAGGACCCCAATGACAAGAATCACTTTACAACAAACCTTTCTCTGACAAATATCTTTCAGCCTCTATAGCTGCCTTACAACCACTTCCAGCGGCTGTAATAGCCTGACGATAATGCGGATCAGCAACATCACCAGCGGCAAAAACTCCCGGAACTTTTGTACGGGGAGTATTACCTTCAGTAATAATGTAGCCCGTTTTATCCATGTCAAGAAAAGGCTTGAATATATCAGAATTTGGTTTGTGACCGATAGCTAAAAAGAATCCGTCAATTGGAAGATTATAATGTGTTTCGTCTGTCTCTCCTTTACGCTTCACAAGTTTTACACCCTCAACTCCCTTCTCACCATAAAGACCTTCAACATTATGCTCAAAAAGAACTTCAATCTTTTCATGATTCATCACACGTTCCTGCATAATCTTTGAAGCACGCAAAAAAGACTTGCGTACAAGAATATAAACTTTCGAAGCTAATCCAGCCAAGTACATCGCCTCTTCACAAGCTGTATCACCACCGCCAACCACAGCAACAATTTTCTTTTTATAAAAGAAACCGTCACAAGTAGCGCAAGCACTTACTCCCATACCCGCATATTTCTTTTCGTCATCAAGACCCAAATACTTTGCAGTAGCACCGGTAGCTATAATAATAGACTGAGCTTCTATAATTTTTTCTTCATCAATAGTTACTTGATATGGATCTTTTTTCAAATCGGTTGCAGAAGCAAGACCAAAACGAACATCCGCACCAAAGCGTTTAGCTTGATTACGCAAATCTTCCATCAATTGATTACCATCTATACCTTCTGGATAACCTGGGAAATTTTCCACCTCTGTGGTCGTCGTCAATTGACCACCAGGTTGTAAACCTTCATAAAGTACGGGATTCATATTGGAACGAGCAGCATAAATTGCTGCAGTATAACCGGCGGGACCGGAACCAATAATTAGACATTTTACTTTTTCTATTTCCATGATTCTTTATAATTATTGAACTTCCGTTAGTGCAATAATGCAAAAAACATTTTCACTCTTAACAAAAGACTTATATATGATTTGTATATCTCAAATTTCAATCAACGTAAATCGATAATCTCAGCATTAGGATACTTGGAAGAATAAAAAATGAAGATATCATCTGCATACTTCAAATTAGTTTTGTAACTAACAATCGATATTTCAGTCTGACTTCCATCCACGCTCTGTAATTTAATAAACAGTGGTTGATATGTTTTGTTCATGACATAGAGTACAACTTTTTGATAATTCTGATCAGGTTTGATTGCAGTCAACAAGATTTCCGTCACCGCTTTTCCGGCAAAACTTTTTATGTTACCAAACCGACAAACATAATCTTTTTGATATGCATATAACAAGGCATAAGGATTAATACTCTGAAGTTCTTCTTTAGTAGGTATACTCACATTCACTTCATCATTCTCTTTAGAATAAGTCCATTGTGTTTTACCATTATACCATGTGATCATCCCATTCGAATTAAGAACAAACCGCTTTCCTTTCAGCTGAATAGAACCATTAGAGTGGACTATCCTACGATCTTTACCCTCTATTTTAATCGTAAATTTAGCATTCACACCTCCAGCGCTACGGAATGTTGTCGCTACACGATTAAGCACCTTTTTAGCCTCATTGACTTTATTCGATTGACCGGCCCAAACTACCACAATCAAACAAACAGAAAACACACAAAAAGCAAAAGCTTTTTTAAAAAAATTACTCAACATACAAACAATCTCCTTTTTAAAAAATTCAAAAATTAGATAATCTTGTCTCCAAATCACTTTCGTCGGAACACAAAACATCACGTACTTTACTACCTTGTGTAGGGCCAACTATTCCGGCTTTTTCAAGCTGATCCATAATACGTCCCGCCCGATTATAACCGATAGAGAATTTTCGCTGAATTAGAGAAGTAGAACCTTGTTGATGAATAACCACCAAATGCGCGGCATCACTAAACAAAGGATCAAGCCGTCCCATATCTACATCACCAACTGATAAGCCATCATTATCAACAGGGACTTCGGGCAAATAGAAAGCCGTTGTATAACCTGGTTGTTGTGCAATATATTTTGTAATCGCCTCAATCTCAGGCGTATCTATAAAAGCACACTGTACACGTACCGGATCGGCTCCCTGCAGAAATAACATATCTCCCCGTCCTATCAGCTGATTGGCTCCCGGACGATCAAGAATTGTACGAGAGTCCATCATAGCAGATACGCGAAATGCTACACGCGCCGGAAAATTAGCCTTAATGGTACCGGTAATAATATTTGTTGTAGGCCGCTGCGTAGCTATGATCATATGGATACCTACAGCACGTGCCAACTGCGCTATACGCGCTATAGGAAGTTCAATTTCCTTACCTGCCGTCATAATCAAATCGCCGAACTCATCAATAACCACTACGATATAAGGCATGAATTTATGTCCCTTCTCTGGATTAAGATTCCGAGAAATAAATTTTTTATTATATTCCTTTATATTACGCACGTGCGCCATTTTCAATAAATCATAGCGATGATCCATTTCTATACAAATAGATTTTAAAGTCTGAACAACTTTTGTGACATCTGTAATAATAGGGTCTTCCTCATCGGAAAGTTTAGCTAAATAATGGTGCTCTATTACTGAATAAATACTAAACTCTACTTTCTTCGGATCAATCAATACAAATTTCAATTCTGAAGGATGTTTCTTATAAAGTAAACTGGTAATAATAGTATTCAAGCCAACCGATTTACCTTGGCCAGTGGCTCCGGCAACTAATATATGCGGCATCTTGCACAAATCGACCATAAATACTTCATTCGTAATCGTTTTGCCCAGCGCTATAGGTAATTCATATGTAGATTCTTGAAATTTTTTACTACCTATTATTGACTGTCCGGAAACAATTTTCGGATTAGAATTAGGTACTTCTATACCAATAGTTCCTTTTCCCGGAATAGGAGCGATAATACGTATACCTAGCGCAGAAAGGCTCAAAGCTATATCATCTTCCAATCCTCGAATCTTTGAGATTCTAACACCCTGCTCGGGAGTAATTTCATATAAAGTCACTGTCGGCCCAACAGTAGCCTTAATAGTACTAATTTCTATTCCAAAGCTACGAAGCGTACTGATAATTTTATCCTTGTTGGCGGTTTGCTCTTCCATATCAATGGTTGGATCATTATTCTCATAATGCTTCATTAAATCAAGCGTAGGAAAATGATAATTTTCCAAATCAAGTCTGGGATTATAAGGTTCATTTTCGGGTCCCTTATACTCATCATCTATTGGAGCCTCAACAGCAAATGTTGGATCAGTATTCCCGTTTTCATCCTCATCTTCTTCTGACGTAGATGTCTTGGTTGACTCTGTAACTGGTGATTCAATCGTCATTTCCAAATCCCCCTTGACTGCTTTGACCGGAACAATTGTATTCTTCTTTTCATCCTTCGGGCTTGAATGTTGTGTCCCATTCACACCAAATTCCACACTCTGGGGCTGAGGATCAACTAAATCTTGGTTTTTATTTTTAGAATCATCAAACTCATCATCAACTAGTTCCTTGTTTTTTTTCTCTAAAAATTTAAGGCCCAAAAATTTACGAAACCAAATAATAGTAGAAGCACTAAAATAAACTAATAAACAAATAGCCATTCCTACTAAAACGAGCCATACGCCCGGCACTCCAATTTGTGAAATTAACCATCTACTAACATTATATCCGTGCATTCCCCCAAGATAGATAAATGAATTCTGATATTGATTCAAAAAAACAAATCCAAAGAAAATAGAAAACCACACTAACAATAACGAACAGCAAATAAACCATTTCCAAAGATGGAAAATATGAACACGCATTAATTTTAATCCCGCAACAGCGAGAAAAACCAAAATAAAAAAGGAACCCAGACCGAAACAATCATTAATCAAATAACTAGCTAACTGTGCACCCCGTGATCCGGCATAGTTTTTCACTTGGTTATTTATATCCGACAAACTTTGAGCAGTTCCACTATCAATAATGCTCTGATCTTCAGAACCAGTAAAAAAAAACGAAGAAAAAGCAAGTAACAAATAAACTGAAAACATCACAAATAATAGTCCTATAACGAAATGCAACGTCTCGTTATGGAAAAATGATGTTATTTTATTTCCAGAAGAAACAGATTGTTCTTTATCCTTGTTCATTTTTGTATTTACCATAAATTCATATTCATATTATACTTTCAAGATTACAAAAATAATAAAAAAATAGCTGACAAGACACTGATTCAATCCTTTTTCTTAACTTTGCAATCAAAATAATAAAAATCTGACCATGGAAAAAGAAAGCCGTGCCATATTTGATAATACTGTTGTGGAATTTGCTACCGTGGCTGCTGAATATTGCGTTTTTCTTGAGCGCATAGATTCGATGAACCGTAACCTCTTTGTAGATAAAGTAATATTATTACTTCCTTTAATGTATGTCAAGGCCTCTCTGCTCTCGAAATTTAAGACTATTGGATTCGGGAATATAGAAACCTATGTAACTGAAGAAATGTATGAAACATTACGCTCTAAGATTGCTAAACTTATGGGTGAAAAAGATGACTATCTGGAAATATTCCTACCGGATATGGCCTTTAGTGAAGAACCTATTACAAGAGAAATTTCTGAAGATTTGACAGATATTTACCAAGATATAAAAGATTTTATATTTGTTTTCCGACAGGGATTAAATGAAACGATGAACGACTCCCTGGCACGTTGCCAAGAGAACTTCGCATCAATTTGGGGACAAAAATTAGTAAACGTGATGCGCGCACTTCACAATGTGAAATACAGCCAAGACGACGAAGAAGAAGAAGATACAGATATCCTTGACAACAATACGGATAAAGATGAATTATCGGAAGAATAAGAAAAAAAATAAAACATGATTTTAAAGGAAACTATTGATAAAGAAAAGATAAAGGAATTGCCGAAAGTTTTTTTCCCTGGTGAAATTCAATTAATTGATAATGAAATAGAAGCCAACAAGGCGGTAAACTACTTATCTTCTCAATCTTTATTGGGAATTGACAGTGAAACCCGCCCAACTTTTTCCAAAGGTCAGTCACATAAAGTTGCATTGTTGCAAATTTCTACTGACGACTGTTGCTTCCTTTTCCGACTCAATCGAATCGGATTATTGCCTTCCCTGACCAAATTACTTGAAAACACCTCAGTTGTAAAAATAGGATTGTCATTAAAAGATGACTTTCTGATGCTTCACAAAAGAGCTATTTTCAAGCAACAGGCTTACGTAGAATTGCAAGATTATGTAAACGAATTTGGCATTAAAGATAAAAGTCTGCAGAAAATCTATGCCATTTTGTTTAATAAAAAAATCTCTAAGACACAACGCTTATCCAATTGGGAAGCTGACACTCTTAGTGAGGCTCAACAACAATATGCCGCCATTGATGCTTGGGCCTGTTTGAAAATTTATAAGCTACTACAGGAACTTAAACAGACCAATGATTACGAATTGGAAATAGAACCGAAAGAAATCCCCATTGTAGAAGAAATAGTTCCCGAAAAAAATAATAATTTAGAGTCATAATTAGATAAAATGCATAAAGTATTTCTAAAAAAGGACAAAGAAGAATCTCTCAGAAGATTCCACCCCTGGATATTTTCAGGAGCCATTTCACATACCGACGACGAAATAGAAGAAGGAGAAGTTGTTGAAGTTTATAACTCTCAAAATGAGTTTATTGCCGAAGGGCATTACCAAATTGGCAGTATAACAGTACGAGTTCTCTCTTTTGAACAAGTACCTATAGATTTTGACTTTTGGAAACAAAAGATAGAGGCAGCCTATCTGATGCGCCAGCATATAGGTATCACTTCTAATCCGCAAACAAATACATTCCGCCTCGTACACGGTGAGGGCGATAACCTCTCCGGACTTGTAATAGACATTTATAATAAAACTGCTGTCATGCAAGCTCACTCAGCAGGCATGCATCTTGAACGAATGACTATAGCCAAAGCTTTAAGTAATGTAATGGGTGATAAGATAGAAAATATCTATTATAAATCAGAAAGTACTTTACCTCTCAAAGCTGATTTTGAACCGGAAAATGGTTTTATCAAGGGTAGTAGTATAGAAAATATAGCTTGCGAAAACGGTCTGAAATTCCATATAGACTGGTTAAAAGGTCAAAAAACAGGATTTTTCGTTGATCAACGGGAAAATCGCACTTTACTGGAGTATTATTCCAAGGGGCGTACTGTACTAAACATGTTTTGCTATACTGGAGGATTCTCCATCTACGCATTAAGGGGTGGCGCCAATCTTGTACACTCGGTAGATAGTTCAGCTAAAGCCATTGAATTAACTAATGAAAATGTAGAACTAAATTTTCCCAACGAAACTCGCCATCAAGCTTTTGCAGAAGATGGCTTCAAGTTCCTTGATGGGATAAACAATAATACTTATGATTTGATAATACTTGACCCTCCGGCCTTTGTCAAACATAAAGCAGCTCTTCATAATGGTCTAAAGGGTTACCGAAGACTCAATAGCATTGCTCTTAAAAAAATTAAACCAGGAGGTATAATTTTCACTTTTTCTTGTTCACAGGTTGTCTCGAAAGACGATTTTCGCACAGCCGTATTTAGCGCAGCTGCTATTTCAAAAAGAAAAGTAAGAATACTACACCAATTAACACAACCCGCCGATCACCCGGTAAACATTTATCATCCTGAGGGAGAATATTTAAAGGGTCTCGTACTATACGTTGAGTAAACGTTAATATACGTTTGCGAATAAGCAATTTGCGTTAAATATAACAAACAAAAAGCATTTATTTACTGATACATTATGTTGTAAAGCATAAAACCCATATATTTGTGACGTGTTTTTCATGGTATTAGATTTAAGGTTAACAAAGATTGGGTGTCTGGGATAGATACTCTTCTTTTTTTATATATAACTTCATAAAAAACACAAAATAGATTTATTTACTATACACAATCCATTCTGTTTACTTTTAAGTCATTTTTTTTAAAAATGAGGTTATTTCTACTACTTTACAATTTGAAATCAATATATTTGCAATCTTAAATATTAGAAAATCATAAAAAAAGGAAGATGAATATTAAAGTTCGCTTGACTTTTATGAATTTCCTCCAATTCTTTATATGGGGGACATGGTTAATCTCACTCGGAGGTTATATGGGTAGAAATTTGCATTTTGAGGGAGGGCAAATTGGAGCAATATTCGCAACAATGGGAATTTCTTCTTTGATTATGCCAGGAATTATAGGCGTTATAGCCGACAAATGGATAAATGCAGAAAAGTTATACGGGATATGCCACATACTAGGTGCAGGTTTCTTGCTTTATGCATCAACAGTAACATCTTATCACCAAATATATTGGGCCATACTATTGAATTTATTAGTATATATGCCAACTCTATCATTAGCTAATACAATCTCCTATAGCGCATTGGAAAAAAGCAAATGCGACATTATCAAATCTTTTCCACCTATCAGAGTATGGGGAACAATTGGATTCATTTGCGCCATGTGGACTGTCGATCTGACAGGTTTTAAAGATTCGAGTGCACAACTTTATGTTGGTAGTGCAGCCGCATTATTTTTAGGCCTATACGCTTTTACATTACCGGCATGCCCACCAGCCAAGAAACAGAATAAAACGTTTCTATCCGCTCTCGGATTTGATGCATTCAAATTATTTAAAACAAAAAAGATGGCTATTTTTTTGTTTTTTTCTATGCTTCTTGGCGCTGCACTGCAAATCACGAATTCTTATGGTGACCTTTTTCTCGGCAGTTTCTCATCCATAGCCCAATATGCAGATTCCTTTGGAGTTAAGCATTCTGTTATTTTACTTTCCATATCTCAAATGTCCGAAACACTATTTATTTTGGCAATACCGTTCTTCTTCAAGCACTTCGGCATCAAAGCAGTAATACTAATGAGTATGTTTGCATGGGTATTCCGCTTCGGATTATTCGGGGCCGGAAATCCAGGGTCAGGATTATGGATGTTAGTATTATCTATGATAATATATGGAATGGCATTTGATTTCTTCAACATTTCCGGATCGTTATTTGTTGAACAAGAAACCGACTCTTCAATTCGGGCTAGTGCACAAGGCTTATTTTTTATTATGACTAACGGTTTAGGTGCTATTATCGGTGGATATGCAAGTGGAGCAGTAGTTGATGCTTTCTCTCAATACAATGGAAAAGAACTAATTAGCCGTGACTGGACTTCTATCTGGTACATCTTCGCCTTATATGCATTAGTTATAGGTATTTTGTTCGCAATTATCTTTAAAAATAAATATAACACACATAATGAATAAAAACAAATATGATGGAAAAGACAATAGAACTTCAGCCTATAAACATCACGAATAGCCAAGAAGAGACCGGAGCATATGCACTACTTATGGGTGAAATAAACGGTGAACGAGAATTGCCCATAATTATTGGCCCAACAGAAGCTAAATCTGCTACATTAGCACTAAAAAACATTACTACCCCACGTCCACTAACACATGAATTACTCCTGAATGTTATGCAGGAAATGGATTGTTATCTGACAAAAGCACTCATATACAAGGCCATTGATGGCGTCTTTTACTCCTACCTCTTTATACAAAGTAGAGACAAAGAATTGAAAATTGACTCAAGAACTTCAGATGCCGTAACTCTAGCCATTCTTTCTAAACGTCCTATTTATATTTATGAATCAATATTAGAAAAAGAATGTCTTCATTTAAAAGACGAAAAAACCGAGACAGCAGAAAAGCCTAACAAGGAAACGGAAGAGCCACATAATATAGAACTCGCAATAAAAAATTACATTGACCGCGCAACAAAAGAATATCCAATTGAAACATTGAAAGAACGTTTAAAGAAAGCTATAGCCGATGAAAATTATGAATTGGCTGCTAAATTGCGCGATATAATCAATTTAAAAAAATAGCAGCATGAATATATTCTACACACCTGACATGCCTTTAGAAACAGAACTTCCCGAAGAAGAAGCTAAGCATTGCATACGTGTACTGAGAATGTCCATTGGTGATGAAATTACACTTACAGATGGAAAAGGCTATTTTTATCTTGCCGAAATCAGTTCTATTTCTGGCAAACACTGCCAGGTAAACCTTATTAAATCGATTTCTCAAGAACCATTATGGCCATGTCATTTACATATAGCCATGGCTCCAACAAAAAATATGGATCGCAATGAATGGTTTGCCGAAAAGGCAACAGAAATAGGATTTGATGAATTATCTTTTCTCAATTGCCGATTTTCCGAACGAAAAATACTAAAAACAGAAAGAATACAAAAGATTCTAGTATCAGCTATCAAACAATCACAAAAAGCACGTTTGCCAAAATTAAACGAGATGATGAATTTCGAACAATTTATCTCACAAAATTTTAAGGGAAATAAATTTATTGCTCATTGTTATAACGATGAAAAGCCTCTATTAAAAGATATAGTTGAAAAAGGTAAAGATTGCTTGGTAATGATTGGCCCTGAGGGTGATTTCAGTAAAGAAGAAGTAGCTAGTGCCATAACACATGGGTTTATTCCTGTCAGTCTTGGTAAGTCAAGGCTTCGTACGGAAACAGCTGCTCTAGTCGCTTGTCACATTATGAATTTGGCAAATCAATGATTTTACAAATGGAAATTCTTATACAAGAATAAAACAAATGGAAAAATATGATTTAATCACGATACTTGGTCCTACAGCCTCAGGAAAGACAACCTTAGCTACTGCCTTGGCTGCCAAACTGGATACAGAAATTATCAGTGCCGACTCACGTCAAATATATCGCGGTATGAATCTTGGTACAGGAAAAGATTTAAATGATTATCTTGTAGACAAAAAAAAAATTCCTT
>JALNVG010000078.1 GCA_023227685.1 Bacteroidaceae bacterium | reverse complement strand
CCAATACGAAATCACCGTTGCTGTTGCGTTCATATTCATTATAGGTGAACGGCTTGAAAGAACTCAAGGTCTGGGCAAGCATATATCCATTGTTCATATCCTCTTTAAAAGCTGTAACGGAGAGGTTAATCCGTCCGGCCCTTAAATCAAAACCGATTTCCGACTTTTTATTTTTTGCAATCTTCAAGTCGGGATTGCAGCTATCATAAACCTTGGTCGTAGTGATTAGTGTTCTGTCAGCTTCGGCTATACTCTCGTCGGCCATTTCATTCAGATTGATATATTCAAAATACGCATTCTCAGGATGCAGATATAAGAGAGTCGGCATCTTGGCCGTTACACCATATCCTCCTCTCAATTTCAATATATAAGGAATCACCTCATACGAAGCATTAAAGCGGGGAGTGACGATGCCGCCCGCCACCGACACGTGATCATATCTCACACCGGCTTGTAGCTTGAGTTCCCTTTTCGCTATTACCCAATTCAGATTTTCTTCGGCAAACGCACTGAACTGATTAATGAAAGGTACGTCACTGTATTTGCGTGGGCGGGAGCTGGAATTGCTGTATGACAAATTGCGAAGGGGAGGATTGGTGGGGTCGAAAGTCTTACCCTTACCCTTATTGCCATCCGATTTGAAATCCCCACCGATCAAGAAACGGTTGTTCACATTTTTGCCGAAACGTTTGAAGAAGTTTGCTGACAAATTGGCAAAAGTATTCATTTCCTTTCCGTCAATATCATAAACACCGAAATAAGAGCTCGGCAAATAGATGGCGTAATTATGCTTGTCGGCGGTCGATATGTTTGTAATTTCCTTTCTGTCTGCATCATAGATCGATTTTCCCGCGGTATTCGACAATATCGCACCATCTGTGGTGGTCATCGAGTAAGGCGCGTTGGCAGACAGGTAGTCACTTTCATAATGACTGTCTTTCTTCGTATAACTGAATGAAGCTACATACTTTATATTCTTTAACCATAAATTGTTAAAGATGTACATCCCGTTGGTATTGATTACGCCTCCGGCGTTCTTACCTTTCGAAGAAATCTCCATTAGCTTATCATCCGGATTTTTCTTTCGCGTGTCTTTGCCGTAAATAAAGCTCAGCGATGTATTGCTGTGCAAACGGTTGTTGAAAAAAGTGTTTGAGTATAGCACTTTTGCATTTATACGTTGATAATATAAATAAGATTCTATCGGTTCTTTTTCATTATAGGCATAATCCATGCTTACGTTCAAAGCTCCCTTTCTTCTACCCAAAGAATAGCCGCCTCCCAAGGAAACCTGTGAAACGTTGGGATTGATTTTTGCCCTGATCCTCAAAGGCTGACTACCCGCTTTCGAATGCAGGATTACGGCCCCCGAAGTTAAATCTCCGTATTGCACCGATGGTATACCGCGAAGCACCTCTACGGATTCTATGTTTTCTACGGAGATGCTACGCAGATCCACGCCGCCGCTTGCCGAAGCACCGCCGCCCAAGGCCACCGCACCTCCTGTAAGGGTAGGGTTGAGCATTTGCATATTTGCATTATTGCTTATCGGAGCCCCATCTTGAATTAAAGCAGCTCCCAAACTATTCATATCCGTAGAGCTTACTGTGCGCAGATTGACTTGAGATGCCTTATTTAATGTCTGGTTATCCATGATACCACCCGGGATGAGAGACAACACATCATTCAAGCTTGTTGCCTGAAGATGTTCCATCGCCAAACTTGAGATACTTGAAGACGAAGACATTCCGCTACCCTTGTTTTGTGCCGTAACAATCACATCTTTCAACTTAAAGTTCTCATCATCCATTGTAATATGAATATTAAGATTACTTTTTACATCGATTAACGTATCCTTTTCAACTTTTCCAATATATTTTATCGTTAATTTGGTTTTTCCCACAGGCACATCTTTTAAATAAAATGCACCTTGTCCGCTTGCCACAGCGTTAATTGCATAAGAAGATAGAGAAAGTGTTGCAAATGGTAACGGCACTTTTTTACCATTCTGAATTTCATAAACCGTTCCTGCAACCTCGTACTTATTGGCTTTTTGGGCCCATACCAAGTTGTATGGAACAATAATTAACAGAGATAGGATAAACCTCCTCCATAGTTTTGCATTCCATTTTACCTTAATTTTCTTCATAAATCCTGATTTTCTTAGTTAATATAATTTCACTACCTTAAACTCAAATCTATCCAATATAATCTTAATAAATGATTCTGTAACAAGAAGCTATTTTTCCTTACGATTCTCCTTATGTTTCTTGTCGTTTTGTTTCTTTTGTATGCATTTTAGGCGCAAATATATATAATTATCCTTATATAGCAAACTTTTTGCAGTAAAATATGCCTTTAATAAAACATATTTGTTTGCTAATATACCGATGACCTTTTATTAGTTTTCTTTTTATTTTTTATCAATTGCAAATATATAGAGAAAGTAAACCCTTAGCCAAATTATTTAGAATGAAATTAAATAGCAAACAGGCAAAATACTTAATTGTGATTAGCATCAAATGGTTCTTTATACCGATTATTGATGAGTATATAAAAAAAAGCATATCCGAATTCTTATCGGATATACTGACGTATGGTATGTAAATGATTGCTGATTATTTTTTATCCTTTTGTCTTTTACTAAAGACAAAAAAACGTTGAATCATGAATGAAAGAATAGCAACAATGGGTGTTGCTAAAATCCCTGCCCAATATTTGTTTAATGATGGATATAATAGAAAGGTTTTTATCAGAAATAAATTAACGAAACATATTATCATATATGATAATATAAACTTAAAAATTAATCGATTATTATTATTTTCAAATACGAGTGTACCTGTAGTTTTAAAATTAAATAAGATACCCAGTATGTTTGATCCCAATACAGCCAACCAATAAGGAGCTCCAATAAATATGAGTAGACAATAAACGCTAATGGCAAAGACTGTATTAACAATTCCTACTAAAATAAACCTTATAAATTTATTTTTGATTTTATAAAAGTTCCGGAGTAGATCAGTCACTTTATTTATCTTGTTTCTCTTTTAAGAGTAATTCCACCAATTTATGGATTTCAGCTTGAGGAGTTTCCGGATTATCAGGATTGTACTTGGAAAGTTGTTTTGCATTGTCTATGGCCTTCGTAAGGTTAGGGTGGAGACGTTTATAAATATTATTTGTCTGTTTATAATATTTTTCTGTCTTTTCATAATCGTTCATGAATTTCTTTAAGTCTTTTATCAGCTTATTATATGTAGGATAATATCGTCCGCAATAGGTGAAATGTTGCAAATACCAAAATTCCAAACAAGGATCATTTATAAGAACTTCTACATTAGGTCGTTTCTTCAGTTCTTTATAATATTCATTAAATTTAGCTAGGCTGGAAGATTTCCCTTTTTTACATTCTCTATCTTCTTTTATAAAAGTATCAAAGTCAACAATCCAATAAACCTTATCATATCCCTCTTTTGATTTGTTTTTCACAATATCGAATAGCGCATCAAGACTTTTATGATTAGGAAGTTCTGGCACGATTTTTACCAAAATATTTTCTTCCTGTTTCATCATTTGAAAATACCACGCTTCCGTTTTGCCATCTGCCACAATAGCATAAGATTTGTTGCCGAATCTTTTCGATATACGTTTATTTATCTTCCTCATCATTTTCCAAATCTATATAATAATCACCGAGATTAGGCTTAGCTCCTAGTTTACCGATTTTATAAGCATTGTAAATAGATGATGTGTCTCTAACGACAGAGGAATCAAAATCATCTAAGCAGAAAAGGTCCGTACTGCCGTTTTTTTTCTTTTCAGTGAACCAAATAGCATCATTTCTTAGTATTTCCCTGTTCATTAATAGTTCTCTATAATGAGTGGTAACGATAAGTTGTGACTTTTTAGCATTGGCAAGATAAATGCGTAAGAAGTGTTCCAGTAAGTCCGGATGAAGAGAATTTTCTATTTCATCTATCGGAAAGATACACTCTGTGCGAATAAGTAAATCCAAGATACCGCAGAGTTGATAAAAACGCTGGGTGCCTAAAGATTCATCGGTATAGTCTAATTTGCAAGATACGGTATCGGTCTTATGAATAAAAGCAACCTTTGTGCTTACAAATTTCTTTTTTGTTTTTATCTCCTCGATTTCTTTCTCTGGGATATTCGTTGTTATTTTAGTGATTGCTTCAATCATCTCATCATCCAAGGGTATCTCTTCCTTTTCAAAAAGGATGCTATCAATCATCAGATCAGCTTTCTTTAACAATGTAGTGACATTAGACTTGTGTATTTCTCCCTTTTCTATTTTAGAAGAAACATAACCATATAAGTCTGTTTTAGGAGCAATCATCGGTTTCAGTTTTCTGTCGAACCAATGTACAATATCTTTTAAAATAGTAGATTCTACGTTTGTCTTAAGAAATCCCCCCAATACTGTATTGTTCCACAAGGTGGCATTTTCCAATGCTGTAACAGAATCCTTATTCAGAAAATCTTTACCTGTTTTTTCAATTTTTGTTATTTGTTTTTCTATATCCGAAATCCTTTTATAAACGATAGAAGGTTTGTTGGAATTGTATTTGTAAAGGACTTCTTTCTTAATCGCTTTTTTGTTAAAGACCACTTCATAATGATACCTGGTATTAGCGGTTATAAAGTTTAATTTAAAAGAAGAATCACCTTCAATCGTATCTTTGTCCAGAAGAAAAGGTGTATATTTTATTGTTTCCGTTTTTTTTTCAAGTGGATTTAAAACAAGATCTCTAAAGAAATTCAGAGCCTCTATGACTGTCGATTTTCCGGATGCATTACTCCCATAAATTAATGCGATCTTCAGCAGTCTTATTCCCTTGATGGGCTCATATACATAATAGTTTTCCAAGTTTGTACTCTTGTCTGCCTCGAACGATAGTGTGACCTCATCTTTTATGGGCCCAAAATTGCTTACTGAAAAATTAATTATCATGATTTATGGTCCTTAAATTTGTAACTCACTTACAAATATAGAATAAATATATCTATAATGATTGTATTTTAATTATTTTTATATTTTATTTTTTCGGGTGAAGCCTCTTTAATATATATGATTGGGATTTACGATTTGGTACAAGGCCCATTTTTCTTTTTTGTCCACCTTCACGTGCTTAATCATATTTTTCATAATTAATTTATTGATGTACCGGGGGCTTTTATCGGTGTCCCACAATACATAATTGGCACACAAATCGTTGATCGCATTAAAATCTCCTGCTGACAGCCGGTTGTAGGCATCAATCAGCCTATCTTCTTTCTCGGGATTATAAAGATAAGTGTAGTTGGCATTATTTATAATAGGAATTCCGAGATCAGTGGAGATACAGTCAAACGAACTCACGGAATATGGAATAGTGAAAACCTCAGAAGTCTCCCATTTCTTATCAGGATTCATTCGATAGCATGACAGATTATCGTTTAATACCAGAATAGGAGTATCGTAACTCAGTTTCTGTTCACATAGCTGTAATAAATTATGATATTTTCTTAAGGTGTTGTCATAAGCCATATGTTCTTGAAAAGGATGTCTGGCAGCCAGATAATCAGTTGAAATCGTATTCCTTAATCCTTGCACGGAAATCAACGCAAAAAAGAGAAAAATATATTTTACTACCTTATTGGTTTTGAAGTACCGATACATCATAACAAGCAAAAAGAAAGAAGCCTGAATCCCTATGAAGTTGAATTTGCAGTAATTATCATAAAGGTTAATGTTATCGAAAACCGCAAAATACGGAATAAAGGTCAGAGGGAACAGGACAAACAAAAACCTTTCCGATGAGTTCAGCGTAGCAAATTTGTTTGTTTTCAGATATGAATGAGCAAAGGTCAATACGATCAAAGATGGAATAATGATAGCGGTATATACCAACGTGTATTTAATAGCCACGGTCATATCAAAAGACAGAAAGATAGAACTCAGATGAGGCTTTATATATCCGGGTATTTGTTTAAGCATGCCCATATCGGCAATACCCCAAAAGATGAGTAAACAGATACCGGCAAGCATAGATTTGCCTGCATTAATGAACTCTTTGCCGGTAAGGTTAACTAGAAAACAATAGCCCAGATAAATCCCGATAAGAACGATCGAAGTAGCAGAATATACCGGCGCAAACAGCCCCAACAAAATAATGAATAAATAGTCTTTCCATTCAAGATTTTTTTTATTCTTTTCCAATGACAGTAAAAGTATCATCAGTAGTGAAACCGTAAAAGACCAGGCCGGCTGTCCCAACATCCCAATCCTCACATCCGTAAAACTTGATAAGTCGAACAGATAGCTGAAAAATCTATATCCCGAACCTTCAAAGAACAGGATGACCAGAAAAGAGGTTTCAAACCCGTTCCAATGTCTTCTTCTGCACCACAGACAAATTTCCAAAAAGATGCTTGCGGTAAACAAGGCCAGTAGGAGAGAAGAAACGTAAGTATAAGAGATATTCCAATCGGCACTGAGCTCTGCCAATATGCCGTCAAAACCATAGTGATATTGCAGCTCCGTATTTCTGGGGAAATAACTGAGAGGAGGAAACTGTCCGTGTATGAATTGTGCTACATTAATGCCGTGATATTTGTAGTCTGATATCCAATATTTAAGATAAACCAACTCTCTTAAAAACAAATACCCGCCTAAAATAAATAAATATTTTGGTGGGCGTGCAAAAACATATCTCCACATTCTCTTCCGATAAAAGCGAAAGGCAACATAGATTACAAAAGCGGCATCGAAAAGATAGATGAATAAATTTGGATTGTATTGATAATGATTGAAGTAAAATACGGAAACGCCAAAAATCATTCCAACGGGAAACGCAGACACTATTCTCTCCATTCGCTCATCCTCCCTTTTAGGGAAAAGAAGATATGAGAGAAGATATCCGGAGAAAAGAATAAACAATAAGATGTCCATCTTATTTCACTATAGGTTGGTTGAAACGATTAAACAAGTCCGTCTATTATTTGAAAAAGCTTTCAGGATGTTCCATCTCATAAATGAGATTATTTACAGTAGTGCATGGCTTATGAGAAGCATAATCCTTATTTGTGAAATTTCTTTGAAGTTTTTTAGCATATTCGCAGGCCAGATTTTCGTCTCCGTATTTTTGAAGAATAGAATAAGTGTTAGGATCATTTTTCTGATAATGATAAGATTTATCCTTTGATCTTTTACGTATTTCTCTTTCTATTTTATCAATATATTGAGTTCTACTTATGCCGGTATCCAGATATTGAAAATGTAGATAATACCATAATTCAAAAGATTCGTTAGACCATCCACAATTTATTTTCTTTTTTTGAGCAAGTTCTATCGCCTCATTGAAATCTGTAAAATCGTCCTTATCAAAGACTGCCCATACACGATCAAATTTTTTATCGGATTTGTTTCTAATTTTAACAGTTTGTCGAATGAGGCTAACAGTTCCGCGTCCACTTCCTTCAACTTCAATATTTATAACTTTAGAAAATCTATTTTCTTTCAAAGCTTCAAAATAATTCGGTTCGGTTTTTGTTCCCTCACAAACGATTAAGAAACTTATATTTCCCGGTCTGGTAGCAACTTTACGTTTTTTCTCTTTTTTCCTCTGACGTTGGTCACGTTTATATTGTTCCTCTTTATATTTTGGTATTAATCCCATTTTTTTTAGTTTTTGATATAGGGGATAGCACCATATCTTCCATTGATATAATCTTTTTCCAGACTTCTGTCATTTCTTATTTTAGTGCCGTCCGGACTTTTAAATTCAACTAAAGAGTATAAGTCCGTAGATTCGGTCTTATCCTTTTCTGTAAACCAAATTTGATCACGTCTAAAGTTTTTTACGCTCAACAAATTAGTATCGTGAGTGGCGAAAATCAGTTGCGCATTATTTGGATTTGTTTTATGGGTATTAAATAGTCTGATAATATTTAGAGTCAGCAGAGGATGAAGTTTGGCATCCAATTCGTCAATCAATAATAATTTTCCATTCATAAGAGTATCAAAGATTGGTCCTGACATCTCAATTATTTTTTTTGATCCGGCCGATTCCATCTCATTTTCATTAAAATAATTGGTTCCGATTATTTCTCCACTTTCATTATAGATGTTGTGAAGTGTCTTTACAGATAATATTTTTCCTTTAGAGAGTTGTTGCTTCAATTTTTCTTTAACCTCTTGCGATAAGGTAGTCGGCAACATTTCATCTTTAAATTCTGTTTCGCTGATGTTAAGATCAGTAAAACCTAAATCCAGTTGTTGAAAGAATTTTAATGCATCTTCATATCCGTTGCGATGTTCGAGTAGCATTTGAATTGTAAGTTCACCGTATCCGTTACTGCTCAGTCCGGATACATAATTACACTGTTTGAACCAATTCATGATTTTACCGGAAATTTCTCCATTTAGTTGAGCGGTCAAAGATAGAAATAATCGGTTATTAGTTGTTTTGCTTTCTAAATCTTTACCTTCTTTGAACAGTGTATTTGAAATGTTGAAATCATTATCAATGCGTAGAAATAGATTATATTCACGCTGTCCGTCTTTTTTCTCATAGAGCCATTCGGATTTAATTTCTGTTGCATTGTATTCAAATCCATATCTAAAGGCAGTGTCGTCGATTAAGAATTCCATTTCAAAATAAGTTGTTTTTTCTTTCTTATCAACTAAAGCAAATGGTTTATAATCAAGTTCGTCTCCCGGATTTGTTTTAACTGATCCCAGAATTATACGTTTCATGGTAGCAATAGCCTCCATGAGGTTGCTTTTCCCACTGGAATTAGCACCATAAATAACGGCAGAAGGTAAAAGTCTATATTTTTTTTTAGTAATTACCGTTTCATGGAGTTCTTTGATGGCAGTAGCTTCCATACTTAGAGTACGTTTCTCTTTAAACGATCTAAAATTTCCTACCGTAAAATTGATCAACATAAGATTTTGCATTTTTGCAAAGATAACGAAAATATCTATATGGTTATACAATATTGAGATAATTTCTCAACATATCGGGTGCTTTCTATTTTATCTATGGAAAAGATACACTTTGTGCGAAAAAGTAAATGATTAATTATTTTTATTTTTTGTCAATGGCTCCCCGCGTTTAATTGGTATTTTCGTCCCGTTATATTCATCGGCGATATAGACGGGCCGATTTTTTGTTTCCTCAAAAATCTTTCCCAAATATTCACCGATGATACCCAGAGCCAGTAATTGAGTACCGCCTAAAAACAGAATTACGATGATTAAAGTAGGGAAACCTGCGGTAGGGTCACCGATGATGATTGTTTTAATCAAATAAAAAATCAGCATGATGAAGCTGAAAAGAGAAATAAGTAGTCCGAGAATGGTAGCCATCCTCAGCGGTGCCGTGGTAAATGTGGTAATGCCGTCAATAGCCAGATTGAATAAGTTGAAAAACTGCCATGAAGATTTTCCGGCCCTACGGTTCGAGCGATCAAAAAGAATTTCTTTTTTCTTATAACCTATCCAGCAAAACAGGCCCTTGGTATAGCGTTCGGTCTCCCCGAATTGTCGTAAAGCGTCAAGACATCTTTTATCCAACAGTCTGAAATCTCCAACATTCTTCAGGATATTTATTTTTGTTATTTTTTGCAGTAAAGCATAATATGAAAGCGATAAGTGTTTCCTCAGCCATGATTCCTTGCCGCGATCCCTGCGCTTGGCATAGATATCTTCATATCCCTCTTCCCAATATTTAATCATTTCATCCACCAGTTCCGGAGGGTCTTGCAGATCAGCGTCCATTATTATGCAGCAGTCACCGGTCACAAAATCAAATCCGGCAGCCATGGCCCGTTCTTTTCCGAAATTTCTGGATAAGCTCACATAAGATACTCTGTCATCTATCTTCCGCAGTTCCTTGATGACTGATAACGTATTGTCTTTGCTGCCATCATTCACGAATAATATTTCCCATTCATATTTATTTTGGCGATTAAACAGTTTCAGCAATTCATCATATAATAAGTTGAGCACCTTCTCTTCATTATATGCAGGAACCAATATCGATATTTTCTTTGCCATTCTTATATCAGGTTTTTTTATAGAATATTTGTCCTACACGGTCAATGTGTTCACCGATGGGTGTACCTGTTTTTTCGTTATAATTGATGACATCAACTCCATAAAGAAGTCCCAAATCATCTATTTGAATGTTTATATCCATCAACTCTTCATAAGAGATATGATGTCCCTTGATGGCAAGATCAATATCGGAACCCTCATGATAGTTACCCTTGGCCCTTGATCCGAAGATTATAGCTTCATCTATATGGTCATGTTTTTTTAAAACAGAACATATATCTTGTATCACTATATCGCTGAGTCCGTACATTCCTTCGT
>JALNVG010000077.1 GCA_023227685.1 Bacteroidaceae bacterium | reverse complement strand
TTATAAAAATTACAACAAGAGTTAACCCGATAAGAAGTAAAGATATTCCAACAACTCTCTTTCTTATCCAAATAACTCTTGTTTTAATCGGGACATACATCGATTTCCCCCAAAGTGCGTGGGATCCGCGTGGCTTGCGTGGCTTTGCGTGGGATGAAAAAGACCATCCCACGCGCTTAATCAATT
This sequence comes from Bacteroidaceae bacterium, assembly GCA_023227685.1. Lineage (GTDB taxonomy): Bacteria > Bacteroidota > Bacteroidia > Bacteroidales > Bacteroidaceae > JALNVG01. Next base: position 10,419 of record JALNVG010000077.1, on the reverse strand, counting down.
ACGTGATAGTGAGTTATAAGCCTTGCGTGGCTTGCGTGGGATAAAATCAAAAAACTTCTAGTAGCGAGATGGGCGTTTTATCCCGTTTTTAGCAAATTAATTCAATTTATAATCCTAATATCGGTGGTCTAATTTATGAATTAACCTCTTAATCCTAGGATGAGTATACTCTGAAACACAAAACGAATCTTGTCTTATGCGACATCGGGAAAAAAATAAATTTTGCATCGCAAACGTTTGGTAAATGCATCGCAAATAGATAGGTTTTGCATCGCAAACCTTGAACGATTGCATCGCGATTTTTAAAAAAAACGATGCAAATTTTTTTTCAATAAATGGTTAATCATTACAGCCATATCCGTCGCAACAGTCATTGCAAACAAAACCCTCGGGCTCAAACTCAAGCGTGCAGTGATTGATTCCGGCTTCTTTGAGCACATCTTTCACCGTATGTTTGATTTCGTCCATCTTATTCATATCTTTAATCAACAGATGCACGGTCAACGCAGTATCGGTTGTGCTCAGTGCCCAAATATGCAGATGATGACAATTGATCACACCATTTTGTTTAAGTAGTAATCCCTTGATTTTTGAAACATCAATACCCACCGGCACTCCATCTAGAGAAAGACGCAGACTGTCACGCAACATTCCCCAAGTGGAAATAACGATAACAACGGCAATCACTATTCCGATAATCGGGTCGATTATCATCCATCCGGTGTACTGAATAACGATACCTGAAATAACTACGCCCACCGAAACCAACGTGTCGGCCACCATGTGAAGAAAAGCTCCTTTCACATTGAGGTCACGATCTTTATCTTTAACAAAAAGCCATGCTGTGACAGCATTGATTATAACTCCCACTCCGGCTGTCCAAGCCACCATATCGCCCTTCACCTGCACGGGATTGACTAGCTTTTCTATACTGCTTGAAAAAATAAGGCCGACGGCAATCAATAATAATACGGCATTGAGCAGAGAGACGAGCACGGTACTTTTTTTATATCCGTAGGTATAACGACTATTGGGATGAACACTCATCAACCGAAAGGCAAGCATGGCCAGCATCAAACTGGCTACATCACTCAAATTATGACCGGCATCGGACAGCAACCCCAGGGAACTGGAATAAAGCCCCACACCGAACTCAACAATTACAAACAGAAAATTAAGAACTATACCTATGATAAATGAGGTATTGAGCGATGTCAACTTACCGACGTGCTCGTGATGATGATGTTCCTTATCGTGTTCCATAAACTTATATATACTATGATGCAACAAAATTACAAATTTTCTGCTTCATTGTTTTTGTTTTCAATCATTTTTTAAAAAATGATTAAAAGAAAAACAGCCACCGGAACACATATTTATTCCGATGACTGTTCAACCCTTAAACACTATCTATAAAACAAAATGCGATTCTTCTATTATTTTCTTGCTTCGTTAATATAACCGAAAGCTTCTTTGCACTTCTTTGTGATGAATGCCCAGTCTTTGTCTGCCACACGATCTTTGGGGAACAACTTTGATCCCATTCCTACACAGTAGGCTCCGGCGTTGAACCATGCGGTGAGGTTTTCTTTGGTCGGTGCCACTCCGCCGGTGACCATAATCTTGGTCCAGCGCAATGGTGCCATCAGATCTTTCACAAAGGCCGGACCGTAAACGTCTCCGGGAAATACCTTGCAAAGATCACAACCTACTTCTTGGGCGAAACCGATTTCTGATACGGTGCCGCAACCGGGGGTATAAGGTATCAAACGTCTGTTGCATACTTTGGCTATTTCGGGATTGAACAACGGGCCTACCACAAAGTTCGCGCCCAACTGTATATACAAAGCTGCCGTTGGAGGATCGACTACGGAACCGACGCCGAGTGCCAGTTCGGGACATTCTTTATCGGCATACTTTACCAGTTCGCCAAAGACTTCTTGTGCAAAATCACCACGATTGGTAAATTCAAAGGCACGTACGCCTCCTTCATAACAGGCCTTAACCACATTCTTTGCTGTTTCCAGATCTTTGTTATAAAAGACGGGAATCATGCCGGTTGTACCCATTTTGGTCAACACTTCTATTTTATCAAATTTTGCCATCTTATTTATTCTATATTTTGTTTGTAATTAACGTTGTACCCGTCCCGAAGCATCACCGCCGGCCAGATTTTCTACTTCTTCTCTTGATGCCATATTGAAATCACCGTTGATGGTATGTTTCAAAGCGGATGCGGCAACGGCAAACTCAAGTGCCTCGCCCTGATTGGCCTTATTCAGCAATCCGTAGATTATACCGCCGGAGAAAGAATCACCACCGCCTACACGGTCGATAATCGGATCAATATCATAATGTTTTGAATTATAAAAATCTTTTCCGTTATATATCATGGCTTTCCAGCCGTTATGTGTGGCAGAGAATGATTCACGCAACGTGGATACAACGTACTTGAAACCGAATTCTTTCATCATTCCGCGGAATATTCCTTTGTATCCTTCGGAATCGGTTTTTCCTCCGGTCACGTCGGCATCGGGTTTGAATCCGAGACAGAGCTCGGCATCTTCTTCATTGCCGATGCATACATCTACATATTTCATCAGGGGTTTCATGATGGACTGTGCTTTCTCTTTTGTCCAGAGTTTCTTGCGGAAATTAAGATCGACAGATACCGTTACGCCATGACGTTTGGCTGCTTCGCAAGCTAAACGGGTCAGCTCGGCTGCCTTGTCGGATACGGCCGGCGTGATGCCCGACCAATGAAACCAGGAAGCGCCTTCCATGATTTTGTCGAAATCGAAATCTTCGGGTTCGGCTTCGGATATGGATGAATGGGCACGGTCATATATGACTTTGCTGGGGCGCATCGATGCTCCGGACTCCAAATAATAGATGCCTACACGGTCGCCGCCACGGGTTATATAGTCCGTCTTTACACCATATCGACGCAAAGCGTTGACGGCCGACTGACCGATTTCATGTTTCGGCAATTTGGTTACGAAATAAGCATCAAGTCCGTAATTGGCACAACTCACCGCTACGTTGGCCTCTCCGCCGCCATAAACTACATCAAATGAATCGGATTGAACGAAACGGGTGTTGCCCGGTGTTGACAATCTCAACATGATCTCACCTAATGTTACAATTTTCTGTCCCATAGTTATATTTCTTTTATTTTATATAAATTAATTATTTGTCTTGCTTTTTTCTGCACAATATAATATCGTGTGCGACCACAAAGATACGAAAATTTTTCCAATTCCAAAAAAAATGGTATATTTGTAGGCTAAATAGCAAAAAAATGTGTCCGTACACAAGAAAACAAACAATACAGGAAAATGAATGAGTTGCCAAAAAGAATAAGAATAAAGGATATCGCACGCATGGCGCGTATATCTGTCGGAACAGTGGACCGAGTGATACACAACCGCAGCGGAGTATCAAAGAAGAGTCGCAAACGGGTGGAGGATATTCTCAAAAAGCTCGACTACCAGCCCAATATCTATGCCAGCGCTTTGGCTTCGAACAAGAAATATGCCTTTGCTTGTCTCCTGCCCCAACATCTGGACGGCGAATACTGGACGGCGGTAGAGGCCGGTATCAATGAGGCGGTCAAAACTTATTCGGACTTCAACGCTTCGGTCAGCTTTTCTTTTTATGATCCGTACGATTATCACTCGTTTCTGGAGATGGGCGATAAACTATTGAACGATGGTCCCGTGGGAATCATTCTTGCTCCCACAACTCCCGAATATTCCAAGCCTTTCATCAACCGGCTTATCGAAAAAGCCATACCTTATATATATATTGATTCACTCTTGAAAGAGCTTCCTCCTTTGGCTTTCTTCGGACAGAACCCGGGGCAAAGCGGATATTTTGCAGCACGCATAATGATGATGATGGCCAGAGAGAACAAAGAGATCGCTATTTTCAGAATGATTCATCAGGGCATCGTGGGGTCGAACCAACAAGAAAACAGGGAACTGGGTTTCAGACAATACATGAAAGAGCATCATCCGGATTGCAAGATATGGGAACTTGACCTGCACTCCAACCAGCCTGACACGAACAATAGGACATTGGATAATTTCTTCAAACAGCACCCTCTTCTCTCCGATTGCATCACATTCAACTCCAAGGTTTATATCATGGGCAAATACCTGCGCACTCACAAAATGGATAATTTCCATCTGATAGGTTATGATTTGCTGAAACAAAACGTGGATTGCCTGAAAGACGGCAGTGTTTCTTTTCTTATCGCGCAGCAGCCTGAACTACAAGGATATAATGCTATCAAGGCTTTGTGTGACCATTTGATTTTCAAGAAGGAGATAAACCGAATTAATTACATGCCTATTGATTTGCTCACAAAAGAGACCATAGATTATTACCATAATAAATAACAGGATGAAGTCAAAGTTTATAAAAATTAATACAGCGGACAATGTTGCCGTTGCCATCGAGAATTTGAAAGCAGGTGATGAATTATCTATTGACGGCACTGCAATCACATTGAACGAAGACATCCCCGCGGGACATAAGTTCGCACTCAAGAATCTGGCTGAGGGTGAAAATATTACGAAATACGGCTACCCCATCGGACATGCCCGCAATGCTCAAAAAAAGGGAGACTGGATGAACGAGCATAATATCAAAACGAATTTGGCCGGTTTGCTGGATTATACTTATAATCCGGTCAAGGTGTCAATAGACATTCCCGACAGGCATCTTACTTTCAAGGGTTTCAGACGTTCAAACGGAAAGGTGGGCGTGCGCAACGAGGTATGGATTGTGCCTACCGTAGGTTGCGTGAACGGTATCATCGGCAAACTGGCTGAGGAACTGAGGGCCGAAACGGAATGCAAAGGTGTGGATGCCATTGTTGCTTTTCCACACAATTACGGTTGCTCGCAACTGGGTGATGATCACGAAAACACGAAGAAGATTCTCCGCGATATTGTTCTTCATCCCAACGCCGGTGCCGTATTGGTGGTCGGATTGGGTTGTGAGAATAACCAACCGGATGTGTTTCGTGAGTTTCTGGGTGATTATGATCATGACCGTATCAAATTTATGGTGACCCAAAAAGTGGACGATGAATACGAGGAGGGTATGAATATCCTGCGCAAACTTTATGCTAAAGCTACCACGGATCAGCGGACGGATATTCCATTGTCGGAATTGCGCGTGGGATTGAAGTGCGGCGGATCGGATGGTTTTTCGGGCATTACGGCTAACCCATTGCTGGGCATGTTCTCCGACTTTCTGATTGCTCAGGGCGGAACAACGGTACTGACGGAAGTTCCCGAAATGTTTGGTGCGGAAACCATCTTGATGAACCGTTGCAAAGACAGGGTGCTGTTTGACAAGACCGTGAGCATGATTAATAATTTCAAGGAATATTTTCTTTCTCATGGTGAGCCGGTGGGCGAAAATCCGTCTCCGGGAAATAAGGCCGGCGGTATCTCTACCTTGGAGGATAAAGCCTTGGGGTGCACACAGAAATGTGGGAAAAGTTATGTATCGGGTGTGCTGCCCTACGGCGAACGGCTTGATCACAACGGACTGAATTTGCTCTCGGCTCCGGGCAATGACTTGGTGGCTTCAACCGCCCTTGCTTCTTGCGGATGTCATCTCGTTTTGTTTACTACGGGACGCGGAACGCCCTTCGGTACTTTTGTTCCGACAATGAAGATTTCAACCAATTCGAACTTGGCTGTTCACAAACCGAAATGGATTGATTTCAATGCCGGGGTTATTCTTGAGAATGAACCGATGGACAAGACTTGCGAACGTTTTATCGACTATGTTATCCGTGTAGCGAATGGAGAACCGGTCAATAACGAAAAAAATGGTTATCATGAAATAGCAATCTTCAAGAATGGTGTCACACTCTAACGAAACAAAAAACAGGCGGGCGGGGCTACTGGCTCTCAGCCCGCTATTTGTTTTTCTATGTCTTTATCTTGTCATATCGATTATAGTCAACGACTTTTACAAGGTTCCTATCACGGTGGCCTTCTTGTTTTCTTCATGCTATGCCATAGCTATCACTCGTGGAATTGATTTGGAAAAACGTGTCTATCAGTTTTCCATCGGCGCTGCAAACAAGAATATACTGTTGATGATCTGGATATTTATCCTTGCGGGTGCCTTTGCCGAAGGTGCCAGACAGATGGGTGCCATTGATGCTACGGTCAACCTGACGCTTCAAATCCTACCCGGCAACCTGCTGTTGGCCGGCATCTTTATCGCCTCTTGCTTCATCTCTCTATCTATTGGCACCAGTGTAGGCACCATCGTTGCGCTCACTCCGGTAGCTGTGGGACTGGCACAAAAGACGGGAATCGACCTCCCGTTTATGGTAGCCATCGTGGTTGGCGGTTCGTTTTTCGGTGATAATTTGTCTTTCATTTCCGACACCACCATCGCGGCTACCAAGACTCAGGGTTGCGTGATGCGCGACAAGTTCAAGGTGAATTCGATGATCGTTGTTCCTGCGGCTATCGTCGTATTGGGAATTTACGTTTTTCAGGGCTTGTCCATCACCGCCGCACCTGAAATAAAAACAATCGAATGGCTAAAAGTTATTCCTTATCTGGTGGTTCTGGTCACTGCTCTGGCAGGCGTGAATGTCATGCTGGTATTGGTCATCGGTATCCTGATGTGCGGCATTATCGGCATGCTGACGGGTAATATGGGTTTCTTTGCCTGGTTTGCCGCCATGGGAAACGGTATCACTAACATGGGCGAACTCATCATCGTCACACTACTGGCCGGCGGTATGCTCGAATTAATAAGGTTCAACGGCGGAATAGATTATGTAATCCGCATATTGACCAAGCATATTCACGGCAAGCGCGGAGCGGAATTGAGCATCGCTGCCATCGTAAGCATCGCCAACTTTTGCACAGCCAACAACACCATTGCAATAATCACTACCGGTCCGCTGGCAAAGGATATTGCGACCAAATTTCATCTTGACCGTAGAAAAACAGCAAGCATTCTCGACACCTTTTCCTGTTTTGTGCAAGGTATCATTCCTTATGGCGCACAAATGTTGTTAGCCGCAGGATTGGCCAAAATCTCACCTATACACATCATCGGCTATTTATATTATCCGTTCGTCATGGGATTATTTGCCCTGATATCCATCATTATACGATATCCGAAGAAATATTCGTAAAAAATAATAGATAAATAGTTGTCCAATTCAAAAGGATGTTGTAATTTTGCAACCGCTATTACGTGTTAATAGCATGATTCAAATCATTAATTAAAAATATTATTAAAAATGTCAACTAAAATCAGATTACAAAGACACGGACGCAAAAATCACGCGTTCTACACCATTGTAATTGCAGAGTCAAAATCACCACGTGATGGTAGATTTATTGAAAAGTTGGGTACGTTCGATCCGAACACTAACCCTGCTACAGTAGATTTGAATTTCGAAAAAGCATTGAAGTGGGTACTTAACGGTGCGCAACCTACAGACACGGTACGCAACATCCTATCTCGCGAAGGCATCTACATGAAGAAACACTTACTTGGCGGTGTTGCCAAAGGTGCTTTCGGTGAAGCTGAAGCTGAAACGAAATTCGAAGCTTGGAAGAAAGATAAGGAAACACGTCTTGAAAATGCTAAATCTAAAGATGCCGACGCTAAAAAGAATGTAACAAAAACACGCTTAGAGGCAGAAGCTAAAATTAATGAAGCTAAAGCTAAAATTCTTGCAGACAAAAAAGCTGCTATAAATGCTGCCAAAGCCGCCGAAAGTGCTGCCAAAGCTGCTAAGGAAAAAGAGGCTGCTGAAGCTATCGAAAAGCAAAAGAAGGCTGCTGAAGCTGCTAAGGCTCCTAAAGAAGAAGTTGCTGTTGAAGCTCCTAAAGAAGAAACTCCTGCTGAAGCTCCTAAAGAAGAAGCTCCTGTTGAAGCTCCTAAAGAAGAAGCTGCTCCTAAAGAGTAACTCAAAATTTCTCTATATAGAGAATTGGATTAAAACTATAAAAAATCTCTGCAGTTTTTCTGCGGGGATTTTTTTATTACTTTAGTCGTTCCATCTGTTTTTTCATAACTAATTGCTTTTCTTCTAAATACAGAGAAATTTAACAAACAACCCAAAATATACAATTATTAAAACTGTTTTATAAAAAAATAGTTGATTTCTCAAGTATTTATTATACTTTTGTTTAAATATATATATTTCATAAAATATGAAAACATCTTTTATAACTACAATCGCACTACTCTTTAGTCTATTCATGCAAGCACAAACTGACAACGGCACCAATTTGATGAATGATGCACAAAGCAGCTTGGGTAAAAGAGAATATATCAAAGCCCGATATTTATATAAACAGGCTTACCAGGCTTTTGCTGCTGAACAAAAATACGACAAAGCTATTGAGTGTGGATTTAAATCAAATGCATTGTTTATTAGAGAGGGACTTTATAATATCGCAATTCCCTTCTACAACGATATGGACCAAACTATCACTGCCGGCGAACTGAGAACGAAAAGAAACTTATCATCTTTGCACTTCGCCATCGCTAAAGAAAAATTTAATATCTACTCTTCTATCAAAAAGAAGGAGACGGCACAAGAATGCTTGTCGAAGATGGAGGCTATCGCTCTTCAATCAAAAAACGATTCTTTGAATAATGAGTTATTGCTTAGCAAAGTATGCTTTAATTATCACTTTGGACAAATTAGCGAAGGAGATAACGATTTTAATGTATTACTTAGAGGATATAAAGAGAAAAAACAATATGACAAAATAAACGAGAGTTACAACAGAATCATTAAAGCAGCCAAAGAAACAAATAATGAAGGTATCATCACTCACGTCTATCATAATTATATAATTTGGAAAGATTCTGTTAATACATGGTCCGCCCAAGATAATATTAATAAATTCAAAAGTCAATATAACGAAAGCCTAAAGACGATAAAAGACAAAGACAGTTCACTATCGACCAAGACTTACATGATTATTGCTCTCTGCACCCTTGCCGCTATACTTGTGGGAGGACTGATTATCATTACCTTTATGTTTTTACATATGATGACCATGAATAGGAGATTGAAGAAAAATATTCAAATTGCTAACGAGAATAATGAACAGAAGAATAAATTCATACAAAACTTCTCATCGCAAATGGAACCGACCGCTAATTCTCTTTTTTCTTCTGCCAAAGATCTTGAAACCACTGCACCGAAAGAATCAATGCTGATGCAAAATCAAATCCATGCATTGAAAGAGTTCAGTTGTGATATGCAGAATTTCTCAACTCTCGAAAGCACTATTAGAGATATCTATCCGATGAGTGAAATTAATGTAGCTACATTCTGCGAACAGGTTATGGATAAAGTACGGCCTGACATCAAAGAGGGTGTTACGCCTGTGGTCAACGCACCCAAAATCCCTATCAAAATGAATAAGGATAATATGGAACTTATATTGATCCATCTATTGAAAAATGCAGCCGAGTATACTGACGAAGGTAAGATTATTCTTGACTTCAAAAAACGGGCAGCTCACAAATACGAGTTTATTATCACGGATACGGGTAGAGGTATCCCACAAGAGAAACAAGACAATTTGTTCAAACCTTTTTCGGAAGTAAAGGATCTTACGCTGGGTAGCGGACTCGGACTGCCTATTTGCTCACTAATAGCAGCAAAGATGAATGGCAGTATATCCTTAGAAAAAACATATAAGAAAGGAGCAAGATTTATTCTGGCTTTTAACTTATAAAATAGCAACCTATTATTCAATTATCAGAAAATGATTTTTATCTTTGCTACTACACATCTTTAAATATTTTAAGTTATGAAAAAGTTAAATTATTTGATTATTTCGATCGCTGCAATAACTATTGTGGCATGCTCGGGAAAGAAAAATGCCTATACCATTTCCGGTACTGTTGCCGGTGCTACTGATAGTAATGTTGTTTATATTCAAAAGATAGGCGACAGAAAATTGATTAAAATGGATTCGACTGTGATTAAGAACGGTACCTTCTCTTTTAAGGGTACGCAAGATTCAATCGTCGACCGTTATATCACTTGTAATGTAAACGGACAGAACTTCTTAATTGATTTCTTTCTTGAACCCGGAAATATTAAAATCGACTTGAATAAAAAGGATGATTCTGCAACAGGTACAAAGAATAATGATATCTACCAGGAAATCAGAATGAACGTAGCTACCATCACGAATAAAATGAACAGTCTTTATAATACATTAGGAAGTAGCACATTAAACGATCAGGAAAAAGAGACTAATAAAGAGCAGATTGAAAAGTTAAATGATGAATATACAAAGATTTATGCTAATGCCGTAGACAAAAATATTACAAATCCGGTAGGTGTTTATCTCTTTAAACAGACTTATTACGAGAATTCGGCTGAGA
>JALNVG010000076.1 GCA_023227685.1 Bacteroidaceae bacterium | reverse complement strand
GAAACCATAGTCGGTCGTTATAAAGGTCGTATCAAGGGTTGGGATGTTGTGAATGAAGCGTTTAATGATGATGGCACGTACCGTCAAAGTAAGTTTTATCAGATTCTGGGCGAAGAATTTATTCCTTTGGCTTTTCAATATGCTCATGAAGCTGATCCCGATGCCGAACTTTATTATAATGATTATTCTATGGTAGGGGCCCAGAAACGTGACTCTGTTATTTCTATGGTTCGTAAACTCAAGGCAAGAGGTATTCGTATTGATGGTATTGGCATGCAAATGCACAGTACGATGGAGGATCCAAATCTTTCAGGTGTAGAAAAGTCCATAGAGGCTTTTGCTTCTACCGGTTGTAAAGTGATGATCACCGAATTTGATATGAGTGTTTTGCCAAATCCTTTTGCGGGAACCAATGCTTCGGTAGCCAACCGTTTTGCCTATACGGAAAAGACGGATCCTTTTAGCAAGGGATTACCGGATTCCGTATCCACAGCATGGAATAAACGGATGAACGATTTCTTTTTGCTATTTTTAAAACATGCCGATGTGATAAGTCGTGTGACGATGTGGGGATTGGCTGATAGTGATTCTTGGAGAAACGACTGGCCTATTAGGGGGCGTACGGATTATCCGTTGCTTTTTGATCGCAGTCATCAATCCAAGGCTATAGTTGATTCCATTATTTCAGAAGCAAAGAAGGTTTCTGTTGTAAAAAGATAGGGTATATAATGAATGGTTTTAATAGAAAATAAAAGATGAATCCAATAATAGTACAAAAAAGATATCTTATCCCCGGTGATTATATGGCAGATCCGGCGGTTCATGTTTTTAATGGTAAGGTTTATATCTATCCTTCTCATGATTGGGAAAGCGGTATACCCGAAAATGATAATGGTGATCATTTTAATATGAAAGATTATCACGTGTTTTCTTTGGATGATGTGATGAATGGTGAAGTGACTGACCATGGCATTGTCTTAAAAGTAGAAGATATTCCATGGTCGGGTCGCCAACTTTGGGATTGTGATGTAGCTTTTAAAGGCGGGAAGTATTATATGTATTTTCCTATGAAGGATAAAAACGATATCTTTCGCATCGGTGTTGCGGTAAGTGATAGTCCCGAAGGACCGTTTGTTCCGAAAGCCGATCCGATGAAGGGCAGCTATAGCATTGATCCTGCAATTCTGGATGATGGCGGCGGCCATTATTATATGTATTTCGGCGGACTCTGGGGTGGTCAGCTCCAGCGTTATCGCAATAACAAAGCGCTCGAGAGTGCTGTGCTTCCTAAGGGAAAGGAATCGGCACTGCCATCGCGTGTAGCTCGTCTTTCTGAAGATATGATGGAGTTTGCCGAAGAACCCCGTCCCATCGTTATCACCGATGAAGAAGGAAAGCCGTTGGAGGCAAGCGATACCAAACGTCGTTTTTTTGAAGCTTCGTGGATGCATAAGTATAACGGGAAGTATTATTATTCATATTCTACCGGTGATACGCATCTACTTTGTTACGCTATTGGCGATAATCCTTACGGTCCGTTTAAGTATCAAGGTGTCATTATGACTCCTGTTGTAGGCTGGACTACTCATTTGGCCATTGTGGAATTTAAAGGGAAATGGTATTTGTTTCATCATGATTGTGTACCTTCGGGTAATAAAACCTGGTTGCGTAGTTTGAAGGTCTGTGAGCTGACGTATGATGCTGACGGAAAGATTCAAACCATAGACGGAGGTGGTGAAGGTTAATTTTTGAGTAAAAACAAAACGACGACGATGAAATCTTATTTACCGATTATTTTTGCTTTTTTTTTCATCCTTCCACTCGCGGCGGATGATGGCAGTAGTCTGTGGTTGAGCAAGGCTCCGGTTGTTCCGAGCAATGTGCTTTCTCCTACCGTCGATATTGCTTCTTCCGAGCTGCGTGAGGGTTGGCACGGATTACCGGTAAACTTTCAGTTGGCACAATCGTCGAAGGTACTTCGGGCTTTAGGCAAAGATGGATTTGTGATTCAAACCGACAAGAATGGCAAAGGCATCACCATTTCTTCAGCAGGAGAAACCGGATTGCTTTATGGTGCTTATGAATTACTTCGCCTGCAAAATACCGGGTCTGATTGCAGTCATCTTAATATTTCGGAGAAGCCCTCGTATCAGTTTCGTATTCTCAACCACTGGGATAATATTGATGGTACAGTAGAGCGTGGATACGCCGGACATTCGTTGTGGTTTTGGAAGGAACTTCCCGATAAAATTTCTCCCCGATATCAAGCTTATGCCCGCGCCAATGCTTCTATCGGTATTAACGGTACGGTACTGAATAATGTCAATGCTTCGCCGCAGATACTTTCTGTTGAATATTTAAAGAAAATAAAGGCTTTGGCCGACATCTTTCGTCCGTACGGATTGAAGGTTTATTTGTCTATCAACTTTTCTTCACCTGTTGCTCTTGGTGGTCTGGCAACTTCCGATCCTCTTGACAAATCGGTTTGCCGTTGGTGGGGTAGTAAGGTGAAAGAAATCTATTCATTCATCCCTGATTTCGGAGGGTTTCTTGTCAAAGCAAATTCCGAGGGCCTTCCCGGTCCGCAAGATTACGGACGAACACATGTCGATGGTGCCAATATGCTGGCTGATGCTTTGAAACCTTATCACGGTATTGTGATGTGGAGAGCATTTGTTTATAAATCCGGTGACGATGATCGGGCTAAACAAGCTTATCAAGAGTTTGTTCCGCTTGACGGACAGTTTCGCGAAAACGTGATTATACAGGTTAAAAACGGGCCGGTAGATTTTCAGCCGCGCGAACCGTTCAGTCCCTTATTCGGTGCAATGAAAAAAACGGCCTTGATGCCCGAATTTCAAATTACGCAGGAATATCTGGGTGCCTCCAATCATTTGGTTTATCTGGCACCACTTTGGAAAGAATGTCTTAACAGTGATACTTATTCTGATGGACAGGGTGCTACCGTTGCCCGCATTACAGATGGTTCACTTTATCATCAACCGTTTACGGCCATTGCCGGTGTAGCCAATATCGGCGACGATAAAAATTGGTGCGGACATCCTTTTGCGCAGGCCAATTGGTATGCTTTCGGGCGAATGGCCTGGAACGTCGATCTCACTTCCCAACAGATTGCCGGAGAGTGGTTGAAACAGACTTTTAAGGGATTATCCGATTCATTAAGATCGGAGATTAAGGATCAGATAATGATGAAGTCTCGTGAGGCTGCCGTTGATTATATGACTCCGTTGGGCTTGCACCACATGATGGCTTGGGGGCATCATTATGGTCCGGAGCCTTGGTGTGTTGTTCCCGGTGCGCGTCCCGATTGGTTGCCTTCCTATTATCATCGGGCAGACAGTATCGGTTTGGGATATGACAGGAGTAGTACCGGAAGCAATGCTACGGCGCAGTATCATTCGCCTTTGTGTGATATATATGATCAGTTGAGCCTTTGTCCCGAGAATTTGATTCTTTGGTTTCATCATGTTCCGTGGACCTACAAGATGAAGGACGGTCGTACGCTTTGGGATGAATTGTGTTATGATTATAATGATGGTGTGCAGGAAGTACGTCTGTTTCAAAAAATATGGAGTAAAGCAAAAGGTCAGGTTGACGCGCAGCGTTTTTCTGATGTGCAACATCGGCTCCGGATTCAGGCACGTGATGCGGTCTGGTGGCGGGATGCCTGTTTGCTTTATTTCCAACGATTTAGCAAGATGCCTATACCTTCGCAGTTGGAGCAACCCGTGCATGAATTAAAGGATATGATGAATTATCATATTCACATTACAAATTATGAATGTCCGCCTTACGGATTTACGAAATAGAGGTTAGTGTTTTTTATGGGAAAGGCCGGTATCCATTTTGGATATCGGCCTTTTTTTTAATAATATATATGTCTATTATATATAAAAAAAAATGATATATGACTATGTCTTTATTTTATCAAGTCTAACTTCTTAAAACATTTTACCAATTTGTCTATTGCAAAATCAATTTGCTCTTTGGTATGTGTAGCCATCAGTGAGAAACGAATCAATGTATCGTTTGGAGAACAAGCCGGTGGAATAACCGGATTAACAAATACACCTTCATCATTTAACATCTTGGTAACAAGGAATGTTTTGTCCATATCACGTACGAATAATGGAATGATAGGAGTGGCCGTGTTTCCGATTTCGAAGCCGAGTTCGCGGAAGCATTTCAATGCGTAATTCGTATTTCTCCACAAGTTCTCGATATGTTCCGGTTCTGTCAAAATCAAATGCAAAGCCTCGCGTGCGGCAGCTGTTGCGGCTGGCGTATTGCTTGCGCTGAATATGTATGAACGGGAATTATGGCGCAAAAAGTTGATTATCGATTCGTCAGCAGCAATAAATCCTCCGATAGCAGCCAATGATTTGCTGAATGTTCCCATAATCAAATCAACGTCTTTTGTTACGCCGAAGTGATTGCAAGTACCGCGACCTTGTTTGCCGAGTACACCCAATCCATGAGCCTCATCAACCATGATGCTGGCATTGTATTTTTTAGACAGTGCAACGATTTCGGGTAGTTTGGCAATGTCACCTTCCATACTGAACACACCGTCAACAACAATCAGCTTGATGGATTCAGGTTTGCACCTTTTCAATTCTTTTTCCAAAGCATCCATGTCGTTGTGTTTGTATTTCATGATGGTGGAGAATGAGAGGCGGCGACCTTCTACGATTGAAGCGTGGTCGAGTTCGTCACAAATGATGTAGTCTTCACGGCCTGTTACGCATGATACCACACCAAGATTAACTTGAAATCCCGTGGAATAGATAATGGAGTCGTCTTTACCGACAAATGCGGCCATTTCTTTTTCCAATTGTAAATGGAGGTCAAGTGTCCCGTTTAAGAAACGAGAACCTGCGCAACCTGTTCCATATTTGCGTGTAGCTTCTACTGCTGCTTCAATAACTTTGGGATGACTTGTTAAACCCAAGTATGAGTTCGAACCGAACATCAAAACTTTTTTCCCATTAATTATAACTTCTGTATCCTGCTTGCTTTCGATGCAACGAAAATACGGATACACGCCCTTAGCCATAATGCGTTGTGGTAGGTCGAATTTACTTAATTTGTCTTGTAGTAATCCCATGAATTATAAGTTCTTTCATTATTGGTTATAAAGGCCAATATTATTATTATATTTTATCTTTTTTAAATACGTGCAAATATAGTGCTTTTTATTTTTTTGGCATCAGAATTCTTTAAAAAATTTATAAATATCATTTTAATGAAGGCTTATTGTCATAAGATTCACTTATTTATATTACTTTTGTCCATAAAATATAGGTATACGACTTTAAATAAGAGACTTTAGAATAGAATTTTCTTAAATATGAAGAATATATTGTTTATAGCGAATCCCATTTCGGGTACGCACGGCAAAACTTCTATCTTTCAGATGATAAATGAACGCATTGATCGTGATAAATATTCTTGGAATATTGTAAATACGAAATGCCAGGGTGACGCTGTTGAATTGGCTGCCGATGCTGTGAAAAGGCATATAGATATGGTGGTGGCTATCGGTGGCGACGGGACGATAAATGAAGTGGCACGTTCATTGGTGAATACCGATACTGCTATAGGGGTCATCCCTTGCGGATCAGGAAACGGCCTGGCCCGGCATTTGCAGATACCGTTGAATGTGAACAGGGCCATTGATATTTTAAATGAAGGTTTTGTTGACATGATTGATTACGGAACAATAAATGATAAGGCTTTCTTTTGCACCTGTGGTGTGGGTTTCGATGCTATTATCAGTCTTAAATTTGCTGCGGCCGGCAAGCGGGGCCCGTTGACGTATGTTGAACAGACGCTTCGCGAGTGGCTTTCATACAAACCCGAGACATACGAACTGGAGACAGAGGATGGAGTAAAGATATATGAAGCTTTTCTTATTGCTTGTGGAAATGCTTCTCAGTATGGCAATAATGCGTTTATCACGCCCAAAGCAAAACTATCCGACGGACTGCTTGATGTAACGGTTCTTAAAAAGTTTTCAGTGTTCGATGTTCCTTCACTGGCTTTTCAGTTGTTCAATAAAACGATAGACCATAACAGTTGTATCAAGACTTTTCAATGCAGTAAGCTCAGTATACACCGTTCGAAACCGGGAGTGGTACATTTTGACGGTGATCCGATGATTATGGATAAGGATATCAACATAGAATTAAAAAGGTCGGGCTTGAAAGTTATCGTTTCCAAGAAGTTTAATGAAGAAAAACAAAAAGACGATTCTATCGTTTTGCAGCGAATCAATTCTTTTTTTGAGGGAATAAAAGATGTGAACAAGGGGATAATGAATACCTTTTCGTCTACATCGAAGAAAAAAGAAGGCAATAATTAGAAAAAAAACTGTACTTTTGTTGTCTCATAGGGAAATTATAATATTATTTTAATATAAATATGTATAGAACATTTACTTGCGGAGAATTGAGAATCTCCGATGTGGATAAAGAGGTAACGTTGGCCGGATGGGTTCAGCGTAGCCGTAAGATGGGAGGAATGACGTTTATCGATTTGCGTGACCGTTATGGCATTACCCAATTGGTTTTTAATGAGGCCGATAATCTCGATTTATGCGATCGTGCCAACAAGATAGGCCGCGAATATGTAATTCAGGTCAAAGGAGCGGTAAAAGAGCGTTTCAGTAAGAATGCCAAGATGGAAACCGGTGACATTGAGATTATCGTTTCCGAATTGAAAGTGCTCAATACCTCAGAGGTACCTCCTTTCACTATCGAAGATAAAACGGATGGGGGAGACGATTTGCGAATGAAGTATCGTTACCTCGATCTTCGCCGTCAGTGTGTACGCCAGAATCTGGAACTCCGTCACCGCATGACCATGGAAGTGAGAAAATACCTCGACAGTAAACGTTTTATCGAAGTGGAGACACCGATGCTTATCGGTTCTACTCCCGAAGGTGCCCGAGATTTCGTCGTACCTTCAAGAATGAATCCCGGACAATTTTATGCCTTGCCGCAGTCTCCGCAATTGTTTAAGCAATTGCTGATGGTTGCCGGTCTTGATCGATATTTCCAGATAGTAAAGTGCTTTCGTGATGAAGACCTGCGTGCCGACCGTCAGCCGGAGTTCACCCAGATAGATTGCGAGATGAGTTTTGTTGATCAGGAAGACATTCTTGAATTGTTTGAGGGAATGGCCAAACACCTGTTCAAAACCATTCGCGGTATTGATTTAAAAGATTCGTTCCCGCGCATGTCATGGGCTGATGCCATGAAATATTATGGAAGTGATAAGCCTGATTTGCGCTTTGGCATGAGATTCGTTGAACTGATGGATATTCTCAAGGGACAGGGTTTCAGTGTTTTTGATGATGCCAACTATATTGGCGGTATTTGTGCCGAAGGTGCAGCAAGTTACAGTCGCAAACAATTGAATGAACTGACCGACTTTGTAAAGAAACCGCAGATCGGTGCCAAAGGTTTGGTTTACGCCCGTGTTGAGGCCGACGGAACAGTGAAATCGAGTGTGGATAAGTTTTATAGTCAGGATATCCTTCAAAAAATGAAGGGTGCATTCAATGCCAAACCGGGTGATTTGATATTGATCCTTTCGGGCGGTGATGCCATGAAGACTCGCAAACAGCTTTCCGAACTTCGTTTGGAGATGGCTGCACAGTTTGGGTTGAGGGATAAGAACAAGTTTGCTTGTCTTTGGGTTGTTGACTTCCCGCTTTTTGAATGGAGCGAAGAAGAAGGTCGTCTGATGGCTATGCATCACCCTTTCACTTCTCCGAAATTGGAAGATATTCCTTTGCTCGACACCCATCCCGAACAGGTGCGTGCCAATGCCTATGATATGGTAGTGAACGGCGTTGAAGTGGGTGGCGGTTCCATCCGTATTCATGAGAGTGCATTACAAGATAGAATGTTCAAAATACTCGGGTTTACCGAAGAGAAAGCTCAAAAGCGTTTTGGCTTCCTGATGAAAGCCTTTAAATATGGTGCTCCTCCTCATGCAGGGTTGGCCTATGGTCTTGACCGATGGGTATCGTTGTTTGCAGGTCTGGATTCCATTCGTGACTGCATCGCATTTCCGAAGAATAATTCAGGCAGAGATGTGATGATCGACGCTCCGGGTGAGTTGGATCCTTCTCAGTTGGATGAGTTGAATTTGAAAGTGGATATTAAAGAAAAGAAGTAAGCTGCTGTTTTTTCAGCATTGTTTCTATAAAATAATCGTCTTATACCTATATTAAGTATAAGACGATTATTGTTTTTATTCTATTTTTCCAGATAGCGTTTGTCGAGTCCGTCATACGCATCGATTCTCCGGTCGCGAAGGAATGGCCACCAGCGGCGAACGTTTTCTGTCCGGTCTTTATCGATTTCCACAATGATATTTTCATCATTTGCGTTGTTGGCTCTTGCAAGGATTTCTCCCTGTGGGCCGGCCACAAAACTGTTTCCCCAGAATTGAATGCCGTTGGTTTGTTTCGAAGGGTCGGGCTCAAGGCCTACACGGTTGACGGTGATGACTGGTATGCCGTTGGCAACCGCATTTCCACGCTGAACGGTCATCCAGGCATCCAATTGCCGTTCTTTTTCATCTTTCTTATCCGAACTTTCCCAACCGATAGCTGTCGGATAGATCAGTATCTCCGCTCCCCTCAAAGCCATGAGACGGGCAGCTTCGGGATACCATTGGTCCCAGCAGACGAGCACGCCCAGTTTGCCCAAGCTTGTGTTGATCGGTTGAAAGCCCGTGTCACCCGGAGTGAAATAAAATTTCTCATAATAGGCAGGATCATCGGGAATGTGCATTTTGCGGTACTTGCCGGCGATGCTTCCGTCTTTATCAAAGACGACGGCCGTATTGAAATACAGGCCCGGGGCACATTTCTCAAATAAAGAAGTGACTAGCACAATCTGATTCTCTCGGGCTATTTTTGAATAAGAATCAGTGGACTGTCCCGGAATCGTTTCTGCCAAATCAAAATTCTTAGTGTCTTCTACCTGACAGAAATAGAGTGTGTTGTGCAATTCTTGCAGTACAATAAGTTGCGCACCTTGCTTGGCACAGGCACGGATGCTTGTGGTCAGTTTCTCTAAGTTGACCGCTTTGTCCTTTTGGTTGGACTGTTGGATAAGTCCGATTTTAATTTTATTCATCTCATTTATCGTATTACACCCTCAGGAAACTGCATGGTGATGCAATGTAGTGATCCGTGTTGGGTGATCAGCGGCAGGCAGTCGAGAGGGATAATTTCACGGTTCGGAAAGGCTGTTTTCAACACTTCTCCGGCTTGTTTATCCGTTTCCGGTTGATTGTAAGTGGGGTAGAGCACGGCCTCGTTCATAATAAGAAAATTGGCATAAGTGGCCGGTAATCTCTCAAAATCATTTTGAATTTTGTATGGAAACGGTAGCGGATATAATGTATATGGATCGCCATCGAGGGTGCGAAAACCCTTTAATTGTTCCTCCATGGCTTTGAGCTCATCGTAATGCTCGTCATCCTTGTCATCGCATTTCACATAGGCGATGGAGGTAGGTGAGCAGAATCTTGCCAACGTATCGATATGGCTGTCCGTATCATCTCCGTTGAGGTAGCCGTGATCAATCCAGAGCACACGTTGCAGGTGGAGAACGGAGCGAAGATATTCTTCTATTTCTATCTTGTTCATATGATCGTTGCGGTTGGGCGAAAGCAGGCATTGTGAGGTAGTGAGTACGGTGCCTACGCCGTCGCTATCGATGGAACCACCTTCGAGAACGAAATCAAGACAGTTGACATATCTGCCGTTGAGCGTTTTTGAATTGATGATGCATCGATTGATTTGATTGTCCAAGTCGGAAGGAAATTTGAGTCCCCATCCGTTGAAGGTGAAATCAAGCAAGCGTGGAGCTTTTCCGTCGAGCAAGGTGATGAATCCGTGGTCGCGAGCCCACGTATCGTTGGTGTCGCATTCTGCAAAACGTACATTGTCGATATTGATTGTTCCCTTCAGTTGTTTCCTCACTTTATCCGGTTCGGGTGTGACGATAAGTAATAATTCGCGTTTGGCTATTTCGGTGGCAATTCGGGCATAACATTCTTGTACTTCTTTAAGAATGTGAACCCAATCGGTTCCGGCATGCGGCCAAGTGAGTTGTATTCCGCTTTGTGTGTACCATTCTGCCGGCAGATAAGGAGAGCTTAATTCTTCTTGCTCGCTGATTTTAGTGCCGAATGTAAGTTGTAAATCTTTGGCGGATGTACCGCCGATGTTACCGAATCCAACAATAATTCCCATCTTTTTACTTTTTAATTTAGATCATTTGTTTTTTTATTGACAGGACAAAGATAACGTATTTAATTTATTTGAAATAAAAAAAAAATTTTAAATACCTCATGAAGTGATATATTAATAACAACAAAAGTTATCCGGATATGATGAGGAGTTATTGAGATATCTTTACTTGTTATCCGGATAATTCTTGTTGTTATATTTTTAGGGAAACATTAATGTGAAAGTGGTGAGATGGTGCTGTATATCGCTTCTCAAGTTCAGCGTGCCGCCGCTCAATCTCATAATCTGTCGTGAGATGGAAAGTCCTACGCCGCTGCCGTCGGACTTGGTTGTAAAGAATGGCACAAAGATATGTTCT
>JALNVG010000075.1 GCA_023227685.1 Bacteroidaceae bacterium | reverse complement strand
TGTATATTGAAGACGTACAAAGCTTTCTTTTAATACACTTTCCAGACGAGTTATTAATTCCTTATCGAACATTTCATTAAGAAATTTTAAATCGTCAGCGCAATTGTCCAAAGCCCATTTTATACAATATTTAATGAATTCTTCGGCCAAGTCCATATTTTCTTCGATTTCACAAAAAGCTATTTCGGGTTCGACCATCCAGAATTCTGCCAAGTGACGTGGAGTATTTGAATTCTCTGCGCGGAATGTAGGGCCAAAAGTATAGATATTGCCTAAGGCTGTAGCCGCTAATTCACCTTCCAATTGTCCAGAAACGGTTAAGCTTGTTTGTTTGCCAAAAAAATCATTTTCATAATCAATCGCATTTTTTTCATCCTTCTTCAAATCACGAAGGTCCATAGTTGTTACTTGAAACATTTCTCCGGCACCTTCGCAATCGGAACCTGTGATAATAGGCGTATTGATATAGAAAAAGCCTTTCTCATGAAAAAAACTGTGAATAGCAATAGACATATTGTGGCGGATGCGGAATACAGCACCAAAAGTGTTGGTTCTCATCCGTAGATGTGCTATTTCTCTTAAAAATTCTAATGAATGTCCTTTTTTTTGTAACGGATAAGTGTTGTCACAAGGGCCAAGTATTTCAAGTTCTTTTGCATGAACTTCTACTTGCTGGCCAGAACCTACGGATTTAACAAGCTCGCCTGTTATGCTTAAACAAGCACCGGTAGTTACAAGCTTAAGTAGCTCTTCATCAAAATTGGTTAAGTCAATAACAACTTGAATGTTATGAATGGTAGAACCATCATTCATTGCGATGAAGTTAACACGTTTACTTCCTCGGCGGGTGCGTACCCAACCTTTTACATTGATTGTTGTACCAAAATCACAGCATTTTAACAAATCAATAATCTTTGTTCTACGCATTTTATATCTGTAATTAATTATTTATGCTTTTTATTCAAATGATCCCATACGTAGGAAATTCACTTCTTCTTCTGTAAGATAACGCCATTCGCCACGACGTAAGCCTTTTTTTGTGAGGCTGGCAAAGAATACGCGGTCAAGTTTAATAACTTTGTAACCAAGTGATTCAAACAAACGGCGTACAATACGGTTTTTACCCGAATGGATTTCAATGCCTACTTGATTATGTTTTACTTCATCAGTATAGCTGATGTCATCAGCTTTAATTTCTCCATCTTCAAGTTTAATACCGGATAATATCTGGTCCATGTCTGCCTTTGTCAGATTATTATCTAGAGTAACTTGGTAGATTTTCTTCTTCATAAATTTGGGATGCGTTAACTTTGAAGCTAAATCCCCATCATTGGTTAGTAATAATACACCGGTTGTGTTGCGATCAAGACGTCCTACTGGATAAATTCTTTCTTTACAAGCCTCTTTTACCAATTGCATAACAGTTAGGCGAGCTTGAGGATCATCAGATGTAGTTACACAATCCTTTGGCTTGTTTAGTAAAACATAAACCTTATGCTCTGAAATAACTACTTGGTCATGAAATTTCACCTCATCAGAGCGCTTAATTTTCGTTCCCAATTCATTTACTACTATCCCATTTACTGAAACAACCCCCGTTGTAATAAATTCATCGGCTTCCCTTCGAGAACATATCCCTGCGTTGGCCAGATATTTATTTAAACGTATTGGCTCATTGGGGTCAATGTTTTCTTCTTTATATATAATCTGTTTTTTCAGACTGTATTTAGCATTTGGGTCATAATCATCTGTACGACGTATTGGACGATTGAAATTAGAGCGTTCGTCATTATTGTAGCGTGGGCGATAAGGACGATTACCAGCTTCACCATTGTTACTATTGTAGCGTGGGCGATAAGGACGGTCGGTACTTTCACCATTGTTGTTGTTGTAGCGAGGGCGATAAGGGCGGTCGGTACTTTCACCATTGTTGCTATTGTAGCGAGGGCGATAAGGACGGTCAGTACTTTCACCATTGTTGCTATTGTAGCGAGGGCGATAAGGGCGGTCAGTACTTTCACCATTGTTGCTATTGTAGCGAGGGCGATAAGGATGGTCGGTACTTTCACCATTACTGCTATTGTAGCGTGGGCGATAAGGACGGTCGGTACTTTCACCATGATTGCTATTGTAGCGAGGGCGATAAGGGCGGTCAGTACTTTCACCATTGTTACTATTGTAGCGAGGGCGATAAGGACGGTCGGTACTTTCACCATTACTGCCATTGTAACGTGGACGAGAAGGGTGCTCACTTCCTTCGGCACTACTGTTCCTATTATTATAGCTGTTGTAGGGCGGATGGTAAGGCCTGTTTCCACTTTCTGGTGTATTATTATTATAGCGTGGGCGATATGGACGATCACTGCTTTCGCTATCTCGAGAAAAGCGTGGGCGGTAGGAATGATCATCTCTTTGTTGACTTGTTCCTTGTGTATTCGAATTCGTTACATCTTTACTTTCATGATTTGATTCTGATTTTTCCTCACGAGGTGAATCGTTGCGCAATTCTTCATTTTCTGTACTCATTGTTATTAAAATTTTAACCAAGCCTCACGGCTATGTTTGTTAATTAAATTAATGAATGCTCGTTAAACATAACGTTTCATTCATCGTTATCTATATTAAATACTATAACCCCGTATAATTTTGTGGAGTTATTTTTCTTAATTCTTTTTTTACTTTTTCATTAATGTCTAAGCCATCAATGAAATTCTCAATAGTTTCTTTTGTAATATTTTGGTTTGTCCTTGTTAACGCCTTTAAGGCTTCATAGGGATGTGGATAAGCCTCTCGCCGTAAAATAGTTTGAATGGCTTCTGCAACTACACTCCAGCATTTGTCTAGGTCATCAGATATGACTTTTTCATTCAGTAAAAGTTTCCTTAATCCTTTAAGTGAACTTTGAATAGCAATAATAGAATGTCCCAAAGGTACACCGATATTGCGCAGAACGGTAGAATCAGTTAAATCGCGTTGTAAACGAGATATCGGTAATTTCATAGATAAATGTACTAATAATGCATTAGCTATTCCCAGATTACCTTCGGAGTTTTCAAAATCAATAGGGTTTACTTTGTGGGGCATAGCACTTGATCCAACTTCTCCAGCTTTAATTTGTTGCTTGAAATATCCGGCCGAAATATACATCCAAAAGTCACGGTCCATATCTATTATTATGGTATTGATGCGTCTAATGGCATCGAAGACTGCAGCTAAATTATCGTAATTGGAAATTTGAGTAGTGAATTGTTCTCGCTCCAAATTTAATTTTTTATTTAAAAAGTTGTTTGCAAATATTTTCCAGTCATAATCGGGATAAGCGATATGGTGGGCATTGAAATTACCTGTTGCACCTCCGAATTTTGCAGTAATCGGACATTCTTTTAAGATAGCAATTTGATGTCTAAGACGATAGACATAAACCATAATTTCTTTTCCTAAACGGGTGGGAGTAGCAGGCTGACCATGTGTCTTAGCCAGCATAGGTATATCAGCCCAATCTGTGGCATATTTTGCAAGTTGTTCAATCAGTTCCTGCATCTGTGGATAATAAATGTATTCTAGTGCATCTTTTAGAGAAAGAGGTACAGAAGTATTATTAATATCTTGAGAAGTAAGGCCGAAATGTATAAATTCTTTGTATGCATCAAGGCCTCCGAGTCGGTCAAATTGTTCTTTAAGAAAGTATTCAACGGCTTTTACGTCATGATTGGTTACACTCTCAATTTCCTTAATTCGCTTGGCATCAGTTTCGGAAAAATTAATGTAAATCTCTCTTAATTTTCCAAATATTTTTTTATCAATTCCCTTTAATTGAGGAAGTGGTAATTCGCATAAAGCTATGAAGTATTCGACCTCCACCCTTACACGATATCTCATTAATGCAAATTCGGAAAAGTAATTTGCTAAGCTCTCTGTCTTTCCTCTGTATCGGCCATCAATTGGAGATATAGCCGTAAGCGTATCAAGTTCCATCTTTCGTTCCAATAATTATTAGTTTGCAAAGCTAGTCTTTTTTATTGAGTAATCAGTTATGTAAAAGGAGAAAAATTGTATAAAAGGAATAAGAAATAAAAAAGTCTCGCAAATTTCTTTGCAAGACCTAGCTTCTTTCGGTGGGCGTTGACGGATTCGAACCGCCGACCCTCTGCTTGTAAGGCAGATGCTCTGAACCAGCTGAGCTAAACGCCCGATACTTTACATTAATAAGAAGTGCTTAGGCTTTTCGGTGGGCGTTGACGGATTCGAACCGCCGACCCTCTGCTTGTAAGGCAGATGCTCTGAACCAGCTGAGCTAAACGCCCGATGCACTTTTATTATAAAGCGTTGCAAAGGTACCGCTTTTTTCTAAATCTCCAAATATTTTTCTATTTTTTTTAAAAAATGTTCCTCTTCTTTGTTGAATAAATGTTTTTGTTTATTTCAAGCATTTGTCAAAAGAGATATCTTTTGGCTAAATTTTTTTTAACACCTTTTTCTTATATATGTAATCCTTAGAATGCTTTTTAGTTTTGCTTAGATTTATAACGTTTTTCTTGTTCGGAAATCAATTCCAAGTCATCAAAATAATTGATTTTCATGGCTTTTCTTACTTCCGAAAGGGTATCAGCTGCTGTAGCTCTAGCTGTTTCACTGCCCTTTTTCAAAATTTCATAGATAGCTGGAATATCTTTTGAAAACTTGTTGCGTCGTTCGCGGATAGGCTCAAGTTCCTCTTGTAGAATAGCATTTAAGAAACATTTGACTTTAACATCTCCCAGACCACCACGTTTGTAATGAGCTTTTAGTTCAGCTAAGTTATTATAATCCGGCAAGTAGCGTCCGAAATGTTCCTGTTTACAAAATGCGTCTAAATAAATAAATACAGTGTTGTTTTCTATTTTACCGGGATCATTTATACGGATATGTCCAGGGTCGGTATACATACTCATGATTTTTTTCTTGATTTCATCCGGTTCTTCGGACAAATAAATGCAATTGCCTAGAGATTTGCTCATCTTGGCTTTACCGTCTATGCCTGGTAGTCGTAAACAGGCAGCATTTTCGGGAAGTAGGATTTCTGGTTCAATCAAGGTTTCGCCATATATATTATTGAAACGGCGCACTATTTCGCGTGCCTGTTCGAGCATAGGTTCCTGATCTTCACCAACAGGTACGGTGGTAGCTCGAAAAGCTGTAATATCTGCCGCCTGACTGATAGGATAGGTGAAAAAACCTACAGGGATACTAGTCTCAAAATTGCGCATTTGGATTTCTGTCTTTACTGTTGGGTTACGTTGTAATCTGGAAACAGTGACGAGGTCCATATAATAAGAGGTGAGTTCACAAAGTTCTGGTATCTGTGATTGGATGAATATGGTTGATTTTGCAGGATCCAGTCCACAAGCTAAATAATCAAGTGCAACCTCAATTACATTCTGTCTTACTTTTTCCGGATTATCAATATTGTCTGTCAGTGCCTGTGCGTCGGCAATAAAGATAAATATTTTATCGTATAATCCGGAATTTTGAAGTTCGACTCTGCGTTTCAGAGAACCTACATAATGTCCTATATGGAGTTTTCCGGTTGGGCGGTCGCCAGTCAATATAATTTTCTCTTTTGCCATAAGTTTAAAATGTTTCTTATTAATTTGCAAAGATAGTCAGAAACGATAAAAATAACAAATATTTGAGAAAATCTTCCTTTATATAATGTTGTTAAGCCGTAGAAATAACTCATTAGAAAAATCATTAAAAGCTTTATTTGGTGATTGGAATCACATGTAGGAGTGATGAAAATAATAGGAGAGTAATTAGTTATGGTATTTATTATGATTTTTTCCAGAAATTGCGGCTAAAAAGTAATAACACGGTGAAAAGTTCTAGCCGGCCAAGTAGCATAAGAAAAGAGAGAAACCATTTTGCAGCAATTGGCAATGTACTCCATGAATGCGCCGGACCATATAATCCAAGTCCCGGTCCCACGTTACCGATACTTGAAATAACGGTTCCAACAGCTTCAAGATAGTTCACACCGAATCCCATCATGATCAGTGAACTCACGATTACGATGATCCCGTAAATAAAAGCGAAAGCCAGTACTGTAAAACGGATTGATGGTACTATAACTTGATTGTTAACTCGCACAGGAAGTACTGCATTGGGATGTAGGATATGTTTGAATTCATTTTTTGTGATTTTACTTAATATTACTAGGCGAATACATTTTATACCGCCTGATGTGCTCCCTGCACATGCACCGATGATCATTGCAATCGTAAGGCATGACCAGGTAAGTGGTACCCACAGCATGTAGTCTGCTGAGCCAAATCCGGTCGAAGTATGTAGCGAGACAACTTGAAACAAGGATTTCCTGAAAGATTCTTCTATGCCCATTGTTGTAGTTTGATATAAAACAATAGCAATTAGTAAAGTGAAAAATGAGACGGATAAGAAATACCATTTTAATTCCGAATCATGGGAAAATTTATTGAATCGTCCAGTAATTACTCTCAGCAGTAAAGTGAAGTTGATACCAGATATGAACATGAAGATAGAAATTACATATTCTATATAAGGAGAATGATAATAGGCAATACTCATTTGTTTGGTAGAAAAGCCTCCTGTACTTGTTGTGGCAAAAGCATGGCAGATGCTGTCGAATAGATTCATACCGCCAAATCTGAGTAGAAGAACAAGCAGCCCAGTGAGTCCGATATAAATACTCCATATCCATTTAGCGGTAACTCCAATGCGTGGGTGGATCTTTTCTTGTGGAATGCCACTGGCTTCTGCTGCAAACATTCGTATTCCGTTCATCCCGAATATTGGAAGTACCGCTATAGTGAAGAATACAATACCCAATCCTCCGATCCATTGAGTCATGGCGCGCCAAAAGAGTATGCCATGAGGCATTGATTCTATGTTGTCGAGTATACTTGCACCTGTTGAGGTAAATCCTGACATTGTTTCAAAGAATGCGTCGGTGTAGGTTGGAATGTATCGACTAATATAATAGGGGAGTGCCCCGAAAACAGAAAAAGCAATCCATGCAAAACTAACGATGACATATCCGTCACGCCGGGAAAGTTGTTTTTCAGCCCCTTTACTAAAAATTAATAATAAGAATCCAACGATTAAGGTGATAAGTGAAGAAATTAAGAAACTATGCAAGTCGTTTTCTTGGTAGATACAGGATATACATCCGCAACAGAGTAGCATTGCTGTTTCTAATAGCAATAAAAGTCCCAGAATGCGGTATGTCATTTTAGTATTTATCATTAACTAAAAAATTTCTCGATTTTTTTTATCATCATATCAAGACAGAATACAATAACGTGGTCGTTTGCTTGTATTTGTGTGTCACCAGTGACAAGTATCCCTTTGCCGTTACGTACCATACCGCCGATGTTTGCTCCTTTAGGCAGTCCTAGATCTTTGATTTTGTGCTTGGTGACTTTGGTCTCTTCTTTTACTATGAATTCTGCAACTTCTGCATTGGCAAATGTGAGAGATTTTACATTTGATATATCAACGTCGAGCATCATCTGATAGATGTGACTGGCGGCAATCATTTTTTTGTTAATCACCGTATCTATTTCGAGGCTTTCGGCCATATGTATATAATCTATATTCTCCACTTCAGCAATAACTTTATTCACCCCCATTTGTTTGGCAGCCAGACAAGATAGTATGTTGGTTTCTGAATTTCCTGTTAGTGCTACAAAGGCTTCTGTGTTTTTAAGCCCTTCTTGCATAAGTAGTTCCATATCACGTCCATCGCCGTTAATAATCAGGTTTTTGTCATTTAGTACCTCTGTGAGATG
This sequence comes from Bacteroidaceae bacterium, assembly GCA_023227685.1. GTDB lineage: Bacteria > Bacteroidota > Bacteroidia > Bacteroidales > Bacteroidaceae > JALNVG01. The sequence continues at coordinate 3,022 of JALNVG010000075.1, read as the reverse complement.
ATTGCAACGGTTTGTGTTACTTTCGATAATTTTCACTTGCATATAGTCGGGCACATTTTGCGAAGTACGTATAGCGATGCGGCTTCCACCCATAATCATTACGTTGCGCACATCGGCATAATCTTCATTGCCGGTTATTTTACGGATATACTGAATGTATTTCCGTGTGGTGGTAAAATAGACTATGTCTTTTAATTGTACGGAATCATCGCCCCATGGAATAATGGTTTCATCTTTTCGCTTTATCGCTACGATGCGATATGGAGTGTCCTGTCCACCAAGTTGATGCAGAGGTATATTCAGAATCTCAGCAGAGTCGAGAATCTTAACACCAATCAAAATTAGTTCGCCATTACAAAATTCCCACCATTGGTGTACCCAACTGATGTGTAAGGAATCCACTATTTCTTTTGCAGCGAGCATTTCAGGATAAATCAGAGAATTAACGCCTAATTTTTGAAAAAATTCTTTGTTTTTCGGCAGTAAATATTCAAAATTATCAATACGGGCTACCGTTTTCTTTGCTCCCAGATTATTGGCCAATATGCATGCTGTTATGTTTCGGCTCTCGTCGGGGGTAACAGCGATAAACAAATCAGCCTCTTTAATGCCTACATCCTTTAAGCCAATAATAGAAGTGGGTGAAATGGGGACAGTGAGTAAGTCGAAGTTTTCGCTGAGTGTGCTCAATTTTTCTTCGTCATCATCTATCAGAATTATATCTTGCTTTTCGTTCGATAGTAGTTTGGCTAAGTGGGTACCAACGTTTCCGGCACCAGCAATAATAATTTTCATAATGTTTCTTTTAGTACATTGACAATGCTATCTTCGTCCATGCCACAGAGTTTGTATAATTCGGGCACGGTACCGTGTTCGATAAAGTGATCAGGTACGCCGATTCGTTTGATATGTGGGTAATAGTTATGGTCGGACATAAATTCAAGTATTGTACTACCCATTCCTCCTTTTAATATACCGTCTTCAATGGTAACAATATTTTTAAAGTGCATACCGATTTCGTTCAACAGATCTTTATCCAGCGGTTTGAGAAAACGAAGGTCGTAGTGTGCAATAGATTTTCCTGTTTCCTTTTCTGTCTGGGTGATGGCCTTTGCTGCAGATACGCCGATCGGTCCGATAGTGATTACGGCAATGTCTGTCCCGTCTTTTAATTTTCTGCCTTTCCCGATAGGAATCTCTTCGAATGGGCATTGCCACTCGGGCTGCGAACCACGGCCACGGGGATAACGAATGACAAATGGGCCTTTGTTCGGTAATTGTGCAGTGTACATCAGTCGACGCAGTTCCTGTTCATCCATTGGTGAAGAGATGGTCAGGTTCGGGATAGGTCTGAGATAGGCTAAGTCAAAAACTCCATGATGTGTCGGGCCATCGGGGCCAACTAATCCGGCACGGTCAAGGCAAAGCACGACTTGCAGTTTGCCTATGGCTACGTCATGAATCTCATTATCGTATGCACGTTGCATGAAAGAGGAGTAAATATTGCAAAATGGAATTAGCCCCCCCTTAGCCATCCCGGCTGAAAAAGTAACAGCATGGCCTTCAGCTATCCCTACATCAAAAGCACGATCTGGCATTGTCTTCATTAGTATATTCATGGAGCATCCAGTGGGCATAGCTGGAGTAACGCCAACTATCTTCGGGTTTTGTTCAGCCAATTCGAGTAGAGTATTTCCAAATACATCTTGAAAGAGCGGAGGCATACCCTCGGTATTGGGAATAATCCTTTCGCCGGTTTCGGGATTGAACAATCCTGGTGCGTGCCATTCTGTAGCATGATGTTCGGCAGGGGCAAAGCCCTTACCCTTTATTGTGTGCAGATGAAGCATTTTTGGGCCTCGCATATTCTTAATGTCATTAAGAATCCGGACCAGATTTTTTACATCATGCCCGTCAAACGGGCCGAAATAACGGATATTCAATCCTTCAAACATATTTTGCTGCTGTGCAGCGACAGATTTTAAACTGTTGCTGAAGCGAATAAGTGATTTACGCCTTTCTTCGTTAAGTAATCCTAATTTATATAGTACGCGCGCGATGCCGTAGCGTATGCGGTTATAATGACTTCTTGTTGTGAGATTGAGCAAATATTGTTTCATTCCACCCACACTGCGGTCAATAGACATATTATTATCGTTGAGTATAATAAGTAGGTCATTAGGGGTAGATGATACATTATTTAATCCTTCAAAAGCCAATCCACCACTCATAGCACCATCGCCAATGACAGCGATAACGTGACGGTTGTTTTCTCCTTCTTTATTTGCAGCTACAGTAAGTCCAAGTGCTGCCGAAATTGAATTAGAAGCGTGTCCACAAGTAAAAGTATCGTATTCGCTTTCGTAAGGAGAAGGGAAAGGCCGTAGACCGCCCATCTTTCTGTTTGTGAAAAAATCCTTGCGGCGTCCTGTGAGAATCTTATGACAATAAGCCTGATGCCCTACGTCCCAAACTATTTGGTCATAGGGTGTATCATAAGTATAATGTAATGCAACGGTTAATTCTACTGTGCCTAAACTTGCAGCAAAGTGTCCAGGGTTGTTGCTTAATTCGTGAATAATATCTTTTCTTAATTCATTACAAACTTCCGGCAATTGACTGATGTCTAATTTGCGTAGGTCCTTAGGTGAATTAATAGTATTTAGTAAACTGTATATATTATTATTTTCCATATGAATGGCAAATATATGGCAAAATTCTTAAAAACATAATAATAGATCATCCTTTTTTTGTATTTCAATATGCATTTTGCTTTTTTTGAATTGTTAGTGAACAGTCGGTAAGAAAATTTTGTAACTTTGCAAAAAATAAAGCATACGCAATATGGATTTCCGAACACCCGTGGAATTGCCTAAAGGTTTACCTTTAATTACTCATAACGGACAGATTTTATTAATCGGTTCTTGTTTTGCTGACAATATTGGTAATTTATTAGCTGAATACAAGTTTCCGGTCGATATTAATCCCTATGGTATTTTGTATAATCCGTTATCTATTTCGG
>JALNVG010000074.1 GCA_023227685.1 Bacteroidaceae bacterium | reverse complement strand
ATCGTCGTTGTATGATGATCATCGGCATCCCAATTGCAAGCAGCATCTGCAGGCGATCCGGTAGGATATGGGAAACGGAAACGAATACCGGTATGTGCCTTCGAGTTAACCTTCACAGCAATCTTATCTTCTGAAGGATGGCAACAAGTAAGCACCTCATACGGTTGCCCCTTTAACATAAAATTGCTTTCAATACAACCTTTCCAAAGATCTAACCGTTGATGTACATCTGTAATTTGTCTTGGTTGTACATCTTTCCCAAAATCAAAGCCTATTATACCGAGATGCAAACGATGCGGATTCATACGAAACCAATTGCAAGCATCCTTTTTACGTTTGGGTGTCTTATACTGAATAGCATAAGGTTCCATCCTCCCTCGTCCGAAATTATAATCTTTCAATACTTCCTCATGCATGAAATGCTCAGGATTAGCAAAGCTATGCCACGCCCATTGACTCTCTGTTCCAAGGGGCACACCATTTCTGTAATTTTCAGGAAAAGTCTGCAATCCTGTCGCATCAACCGTGAAAGCAAAGTTACCATTACCTACCGACAAAGATGACAATGAATCAAAATTTTCAACAACAGGACTATTTCTACCAATCAGAGCCTGACGATTAATAACTTGCTTCGCTTCAACATGCAAGACAACTAAGCATGTAACTGCAACCAATGAAAAAGAAAATTTATTCATACCTATTTCTTCTTTTCACGGATGTTTCTTAACTACTACTTTATCAATCCAGGGTAAATTAGGAAAAATCGATTTAAGGTTACCCATAAAAATATAATAAAGAATAACATCTATATACTTGCGACAATGCACAAAATTAAAAATTCTCATAAACGAAAAAACCGTTTTAAGATAATAATATCAGGGATGTTCAGCAGATGCCAAACACCCCAAAATATAAGAACTAATCCGTTTATCAAAACAATATCAATCCATATGAAATAATTCAGGTAACGGAATAGAAACCGGAGAATTATCAGGATTAACTTCCATTATATCGGCCATATAATCCCACCATTTTTTAACAATGGCCTCGCCTCCCATATCTTGAGATCCACCATCACCTTTTGTCTTTTGAACAGCAAAAAGAATATTCGTCTCCTTATCCCAATAAATGGAATAATCAAAAACACCGTTTTTTGAAAGCAATGCTCTCATTTCCGGCCAAAGAGCTCCATGCCTCTTGGCATACTCAGCCTCGTACCCAGGCTTCAAAAACATCTTAAAAGCTTCTCTTTTCATGATATATTTAATTTAAAAGTTATTGTTTCAAATATTTCTTCAAATCACACCCCTGCAAATCACGAATACCATCGGCTACGCTCTGTCCATTGAGCAATGCACCAGCTTTTGTATTGTGCACACGATCTACATAATATGTAGCCGTTTTCTTTTCTCCCATCGCCTCAAACTTAAGTGCTGTTAGATTATTTAAATCAATAAAAAACGCACCTTCCTTATTGGCCACTTCTTTATCCCACTTAGCATAAGTGTCACTGCAACGTACCATTTTATCTCCTACCCACGTATTGCCGGGAGTGTGCGAAAGAACGATAACTGTAGCTCCTTTTGCCTTAGCTTGACGAATAAAGATACGCAAATAATGGCCAAAGCTATACACATTTTCGGGCCCGCCATTGCGCTCCATAATAAAGGTTTTCGAATTTTCACCATCACCCTCCAACGACGCCCGCGCACGTCCGGTATTAAAAGGACCTCCATCGTTATGACCAAAGTCTATAAGTAGATAATCACCCTTTTGAATAGCAGGAAGTACTTTGTCCCAAAGTCTCTCCGTATAATAGGTTCTGCTACTTCGTCCACCCAATGCATGATTTTCAATACCGATGCGTATAGTGTCAAAATAAGAGTTAAAAAATGTACCCCAACCCCAACGTCCATCACTACCACTTTCATCACCACATTTCACAGTTGAATCACCGATAAGAAAGACTAATGGAAAATTCTTTGACTTCCTCGTACTACCAGGAACAACATCTTTAGGACGACGTCCATTCTCTGCTTCGAAAATTGGTGCAGACGTCTTCTGCGGAAGTGTATAATACTGAACAGCACTATCATTCATCTTTGGATACGTATTTGTTAATAAGCGAATCATTTCAGCTCCGGCCCAAATAACAGGGCCATAACCATGAGCAGCATACACACTAACGGGGCGATAACTGTAGTATGCCGGATCGAAAGCCATACCGGTGCCTACACAAGTACCTTCAACCTGTCCTTTATCATTAATATTCTGTGCTACTGCCTGCCATCCAAGTTGTGCTACCGGTCCATAAGCCACCGCATCAACCCAACCTTTATTAATAGCATGGGCTATACAATAAACATAAATAGCTGAAGCTGATGTTTCCAAATAAGTATCATTGCGATCAAGCAACTGATGCCATAGTCCATTACTACTCTGATAGGCAGCAATACCACGAAGATGCTTTTTAAATAGTTCCAATATCTTTGAACGCTCAGGATAATCAGTAGGCAAAGCATCAAGCAACTCACATGCAGAAAGCAATGCCCAACCATTAGCACGCGCCCAACAAAAGGCCGGATGCTCAGAACTTCCTTCTACCCATCCATGCCGAAAAAGACCTGTTTCAGGAATAAACATCCGTTCCGAAAATTGCAAATATTGTCTCACGGCATCGGCTTGATATTTAGAATTATAGTCGCTCGCATATCGCCCCATCCAAGCAACAGCAGGAATCCCCATAAACATATCATCTGTCCAAAGCGTATTCAACTGTGGACGATTGCGCGCAAAAGTGCCATCAGACAAACGATATTGATGATACATAATAAAATTAAAATAATTGTCAATAAGCTCTTTTAAAGGCAATGAATGGTCAGCTATCTGCGCCTTCATCATAGCAGCGCAAACTGCACCGGCATCATCAAGAGCCTGCGGCGTAATAATCTGTTTCATTTGCGGATCTACTATTCCCGTCTCATAATATTCTCGCTTGAATTGCGGAGCAACCTTTGCCAAAAAGCGAAAACGATTTATTACATATTTGGAATATCGACTATCACCGGTAACATCAGCAGCATCAAGCAAGGCAGAATAAGTGACTCCCCATTCGTAACTAGCCAAACGAAAAGAGCCACGTTCCAGCTGAGCATCGGCATCAATTAAAGTATAATCAGTGATCTCTTTGCCAGTTTTTCTATTCACCACACGAGCAGGGGTTTCAGCATCAATATAATTAAAAACGCGATCAATATCGGCCTTCACACCCGCTACCGTCAGTTTACCATAAGGCACCGGATACGATGGCTGTAAGAAATGTAAAGGAGTATTCGAATCATTGATTTTGGTACTTTTTTTCTGTGCATTCACAGGAAGCAATATAACTGCCAGCAGTAAGGTCGAAACTGTTAATCGGTAATTCATAGCTTATAATATATTTATAATTGTAAAAGTAATCAATTTCTTCTAAATTTTCAAAAGTACTAATTCAAAGTCGCAGTCTTTTAAATAATTTAAACTTATAACCTCTAAAACTTTTTCTTCAAATCGCTTTTAAAATCAAAGAAGTGTATAAGGCGGCTACAAAGGTGTTATCAATATCTGTAGTATATTTCTTCCCATGGCTCAAATATTTAATATTCAAAAGTATACATTTTCTATGCATCACTCCATGTATTATTGTACGTATACCTGCAAAAATAAAACGTATAGATACATTTTCTTATTTTCTATCATCTGCTTTCAAAAACATAAAGTAACAACATGGAATAATGTACGTATTCCTTAAATATCATTCACAAGAAGTCTTTCCGTCCAAATTTACAGGCTAATGTACAATTATCCATTTCAACATTTATTGTCTTTTCGTATGTTTGCAGTAACAAAAATTAAGAATGAAAGTATATTCTTAAGGAAATTGTTTAACTTAACATAAATAGCATGAAAGACAGAAAGAAAACCTTAAGTCTGATTAGCTGCCTGAAAAATATTCAGCGGCAATTATTAACTGCATTATTTCTGGTAATAACCTTAAGTGCCTTTGCACAAAGCAAGACTCTTACTGGGACTGTAATCGACGCTAGTACACAACCCATTATCGGAGCTAGTATATTAGTCTCTGGTACGACGAATGGCACCATCACCGATCTAAACGGTAAATTCGAATTGAAAGATGTACCCTCAAAAGGTAAAATTAAAGTATCTTACATCGGTTATAAGACACAAGAAGTATCTGTTTTAGGGAAAACAGTATTGAAAATCATCCTCGCAGAAGATACAGAGACCTTAGATGAGGTCATTGTCGTAGGTTATGGTACGCAAAAGAAATCAGATATCACTGGTGCCATGTCACGTATGACTACCAAAGAACTTGAAGATAGACCTGTGCAAAATGCTTTGCAAGCTATGCAAGGCAAAGTTACCGGAGTAGATGTTACATCTAACAACCGCCCTGGTGAATTGGGAGATATCCGCATTCGCGGTAATCGTTCCATCAACGCCAGTAATACACCTTTGTATGTAGTAGATGGTATTCCATTGACTGCCGGTTCTATGACAGATTTGGATCCGAACAATATTGAATCCATGGAAATATTAAAGGATGCATCGGCTACGGCTATTTATGGTTCTCGTGGTGCAAACGGTGTCATTCTGATCACAACAAAAAAAGGAAAATCCGGAAAAACAACCATTAACTATAATGGTTCATTCTCTCTAAGTAAACTATGCTCAGTTACAAATTATATGAATTCCGGAGAACTACTGGATTATAAAAGAAATGCAGCAATTACCGGCGGCACATACAATGGCTCTTATGGAACTGCACCGGATCCTGATCGTGACCGTGCTTCATGGTTAGGCACACAAAGTTACATGGATGCTATCGTTGCCCAGGCTTATAAAATAGATGATAATGGCAATCCCGTATTGCGTGCAGCCACAAGTGAAGAAATAGCTAATGGATACGCAAGTGAAGTTCCTGTATATAACTCCTCAAAACTACCAACAACCAATTGGGGAGACTTAGCTACTCGCACAGCTTTCGCACAAAATCATCAGATCTCTTTATCTGCAGGTACTGATAAATCAAATATCTACTTTTCTTTAAGTTATTTAAACCAGCAGGTACCAATGAAGGACCAAAATTACAAACGTTACTCTGCTGATATTAAAGGCGAGATTACACCTTTAAAGTGGCTTAAAGCCGGCATGGGTATTTCCGCTACTCATTCCATCAAGGATTATGGCATCGTCAGTAATTTTTCAAACACCGTTGCTAAAGATTCTTATGGGCTTGCTATGAATTTAATGCCTTGGACTCCTGCCTATAAGACTGATGAAAGTGTTTTAATTACTGATGACGGAGACGCAGAACATAACATTTTAAGAGATATTGATTCTGCTAAAAATGAATATCGTTATTATGGTATTAATTTCAATTCCTATTTCGAAGTAAAACTTTTACCTTGGTTAAAATGGCACACAAATCTAGGTGCACAATTCCGTAATTCAAGATATGGTAGTTTCTATGGCGAAAATTGGTCTAATCCCTATGGCTATGACTCCACTGAAGCTGAAACGGCTTACAATTCACAATCTGAAAACCTATCATGGACATTGGAAAATTTAATTTACATTAATAAAACATTTAATAAAATCCACAAATTCAATGTTACATTAATGCAATCAGCTGAACGCTATCGGACAGAAAGTCTTGCTTGCCGTGCCTATAATGTCGTTTACCCTACTTCTTTATGGTACAATCTAGCCTCATCCAATAGTGATAAATACGCACCCACATCAGGATATTCCACATGGTCACGTGCTTCATATATGGGGCGTATAAATTATTCATTAATGGATAAATATTTGCTGACATTAACTGGCCGTTTTGATGGAGCCTCTGTTTTGGCAGAGGGTAACAAGTGGGATTTCTTCCCATCAGCTGCCATTGCTTGGCGTATGGAACAAGAAGAATTTATCAAAAAAGTCAAATGGATTGACCAATTAAAAGTACGTGTTGGTTATGGTGTCACCGGCAACTCTTCAGTAGGTGCATATTCAACAGCTGGTTCCTGCACCTCCACATATGCAAATATACCGTTCGGTACAGGAAATGTTTCTAAAAATACTACAGGTACAAAAACAGATGTAATGCCTAACACTTCATTAGGTTGGGAAAAAACAGCATCAACAAACTTCGGTATTGATTTTTCTGTCTTGAACCATAGGATCAATGGTAGTATAGACTATTACATAGCTAATACATACGATTTGTTAATGGACAAATCACTTCCAGTAATTACCGGCTATGGCTTAGTTCAAAGTAACATAGGTAAAACACAAAACAATGGTCTTGAAATTTCCCTCTCAACGGTCAATGTAAAAACAAAAGATTTTACATGGCAAACAGACTGGACATTTTCTATGGACAAAGAAAAAGTAAAAGCTTTAGCTAATGGAGCAAGCAAAGATACAAGTGGACCATGGTTCGTAGGTAGTCCAATCAATATATATTGGGATTATAAATATGACCGTATTTGGCAAAATACTAATGAAGATAAGGAAAAAATGGCCGTTTATAAAGCAGCAAGTAATCTAACATTCTTACCGGGCCAATATAAAATTAAAGATCAAGATTTCATTAAATTAGAGGAGGGTGCCGCAAATTCTATTACAAAAACCGTCACTATTGATGGCGAAGAGAAAACAATAACTTATAAGGATAACGGATTTGGTACCTTTGATAGTGATGATAAAGTCATCTACAAAAAAACGCCAAATTGGGTCGGAGGTCTTAATAACTCTTTTTCCTATAAAAATTGGAATTTCAGTTTCTTTACTTATTTTCGTTTTGGAAACTATTATTATGGTCTGGCACAAACTATTGGCCGACGTAAAGAAAGTAATTTGTGGAGTTCAACAAATACCGGGGCAAAATTTGCACAACCGACAACAGCCAAGCGCACATCAACCTATGATGGTGCACGAAATTACAGCAAAGGAAACATGATATTAATTCGTAATATCGGTTTGTCTTACACTGTGCCTAAAAGTTTCTTAGCCAAAATCAGTGCATCTAGTGCCCAAATTTATGCACAGGTACTTAATCCATTCTTATTTGGTGGTGAATTAGTTAAAGCTGGTATTAATCCTGATGATATCACAGGCTGGACAGACGCAAGACATATTGGTGGACAAACAAACAATACTTGTATAACAAGAAGCCTTGTGCTGGGAATAAGACTTGGTTTCTAAAAAAACATCATAAAAACAAAGAATATGAAAAAAATTATATTTTTAGGATTAATAGCTTTAACAGCTACCGCTTGTTCCGATAACTTTTTAAAAGAAGATATGGTATCAACCATCACTCAAGATTATTTCAATACAGAACAAGGATTAGACCAACTAATTGTCGGTACATATAACTCAGAGCGTGTAAAATGGGGATATCGTGAAGGCCCTTATATGTTTGAAACAGGCCATGATTGCTGCGTTAAAAGTGGAGACAACGATCTTTCTGAGTACTCCAACTCTATTTGGGCCGCTGACGGTATGATAGGCACTGTAGCCAATGAATTTATGGGATTCCAATCAAAACCATCATCGGGATTCCTTATCAATTATTACCCTATTATTGATAATTGTAACAAGGCCATCACAGCTATTCGTTCGGGCTCAGCAGAAGGTAAGTATGCTACCGATGCAGATTATGCTGCACAACGTTTATCTGAAGTTCTCTTTAACAGAGCCTATGCTTATTATAATTTAAATACTATTTTCGGAGATGTCTACTATACAGGGACAAGTAAGACAACACTACCTAACAATTATGTATATGCACGTACTACTTCAGAAGAGCTCTACAAAATTCTAATTAGTGATTTACGCTACGCTGTAAATCATTTACCGGAATTATATACTAAAGATGAATTTGGAAGAATAACAAAATACGCAGCTGCACATCTATTATCCAAATTATACTTGCACCGAGCTCAAGGTGCAGATTACGGAACAACAGCTTACGGTCGTAACACGGATGGTTCTATTGATAATACGAATAACCAATCTTATCTCGGCATGCTGTATAAAGGCAGCATATCTACAGATCTTGACTCTTGCATCTATTACTCAAGTATGGTTATCAATAATGTTTCTTTAGCTGACAACTATTCCGATATATTTGACCATCCGGTAAGCGATTTTTCTTGCGAAGGGATCTCGGAAGATATTCTGAGTGCCGTATTTTCAGAAAGCGGTGATGACTATCGTTACGGCGTACGTGTATTATGTATGTTTGTGGGAAATTATGTCAATGCAAAATACGGAATTCCTGACTGGTGCTGGGAATATGGCACAAAACCTAATTTCTACTTTCATAATTCCGACTTTGGTCTAGATGTATTTACAGATAAGCTTTACGATTCTCGTTATCAAAAATCTTTTCGTCTAGAATATAAAACAGCTTTAAACACTTCAGGTCCCTCGACCCCTGGAGCCAATGGTGATTATTATAGTTACAACAATGCAAGCAATGCTACTTATCAATGGACTGAAAATCAAGCAGAATACTTCAACAATAATATTCTACCTAATTATACGAATTCAGCATGGGATAGCAGAAAGGCTGTTGCAGGTGAGCACAAAATGGGAACAGGTGATCTAGCTTTTGCCTTTCTTGAAAACACAAAAAAGACTGCTATTCCTGTTGAAGAAGCAGATGCTCAACCATTTGTTCTTTACGCTCGTTGGATGAAAGATGGTAGCAAATACTATTATCGTCCGCAAATCGTAGCTTCAACTAACACCTATACATTTGCAAATGCAGCTAATTATTACGCCTTAGAGAGCAGCTCTAATACAGGCGTTCCTTGCTGTAGCAAATATGACGATCCTAATCGAAGTGGAAAGAACTCAATTTATGGAGGCCGCGATGTACCAATCATGCGTGTAGCAGAGGCTTATTTGATTCGCGCTGAAGCATACGGACGTAAAAATGATTACACAGATGCTATTGCTGATATTAATGTTTTACGTAAACGTGCAGCTTACAAAAGCGGCGAAACACGTGATGAAGTCCTAGCACGTTTGTATCCGGGTAGTGAAAAATTAGATAATGCAGAAAAAAAATATCCTTATACGGTAGACGAAGATTGTTATAGCAAAATTAAAGTAGATGCGACTTATTGGAATGGAACATCTGATAAATCAACTGCTGAGAATTATGCTCCAGCTGCTAACTCCGACAGCAAACGATTCATTGAATTTATAGCTAATGAATACGCCCGTGAATTCAATGAGGAGGAAATTTATTACGAAGAAGTCCACCATGCAGGAATACAAGCCGAACGAATACAATGGCATAATCAAATGGGGGCAAATTCTTCCAATACGGATTATACTGCTGGTTCTTGGGACTCTTCAGACAATACTAGTGGCACAAATGGTCAAACCGGTGAGGCTAAGGGAGGTTTCCAAAACTATATGACCTTCAAACCATTACCTCAATCATTTATAGATATGTTGACTGATGAAAAGGGAAAACTATTGGATGATGCAGCTAAAGAAACTTATCAAAATCATGGATATTAAATTCATAAAATAATCCTTTAATGAAGAGGGCCACTGCAGAAGATACAGTTGGCCTTCTTCTGTTTTTTTATATTGCAATTTTCATTTTTTAATCTATTTTTTTTAATTTCATCATAGATTACATAATACTACAAAAATGAACAATATTTATCAAGAATTCTATTCATCGATTACCTTATTAAGTTTTTGTTGTACAAGCATTACAGCTCAACAAACTGAAGCTATAAACTGCGAAACTACGACTAAAAAGCCGAACATCGTTTTTATCCTTGCTGACGATATGGGAATCAATGATTTAGGATGCTACGGACAGAGACTGATTAAAACACCTAACATTGATAAACTGGCCGCACACGGCTTGCAATTCATCAATCATTATAGCGGATCAACCGTTAGTGCACCTTCCCGCTGCTGCTTACTCACAGGCAAGGATACCGGACATGCATATATCCGCGGCAACGAACATGTCATAATCAACGGTGACCGCTTTGAATACCCTCTTGCAGCATCTGAGACAACCATTGCAACAATTTTGCAGAAAGATGGCTACGCAACAGAATGTGTAGGCAAATGGGGACTCGGTGGCCCAGGAACCGAAGGTAACCCGTTAAAACACGGCTTCGATTATTTTTACGGATACCTCAGCCAGTCTGCAGCTCATAACTATTATCCCAAACGATTGTTTGAAAACGATAAAAGTGTAACACTTGACGGAAAAACCTACAGCCACTATTTAATTATGGACAAAGGTCTTGAATTTATCAAACAACACGCCAAACAACCTTTCTTTGCATACTTTGCAATCACATTACCGCATGCCGCGCTTGACATTCCATCTTTAGGCAAATATGCCAATAAATTTGAAGAAGTTCCTTTCGTCAATCCCGATTATAAGAAAGACCCTTATCAGTATCGTTCACAGCCCAAGCCAAGAGCCGCATATGCCGCCATGGTCTCCGAAGTAGATCGAAGTGTAGATCAGATTATTCAATTACTCAAGAAATTAGGGATCAGCAAAAATACCATCATTATCTTTTCTTCCGATAACGGCGTTCATACAGAAGGAGGAAATAATCCGGAATTTTTCAATAGCAACGGCTTATATCGCGGCTATAAACGTGATCTTTACGATGGAGGTATTCATGTACCATTTATTATTTCGTGGCCCAAATATATTCATCAAGCCCGTAAAACAAAGAATATTTCCACATTTTGGGATTTCTTACCTACTGTTTGCGATATCCTT
>JALNVG010000073.1 GCA_023227685.1 Bacteroidaceae bacterium | reverse complement strand
TTTTCTGTTGGCATTGAAAATGCAGAAGATATTATTGAAGATATCGAACAGGCACTAAAAGCTTAAAAACGATGGGGAAATAAAATCTGTCTTTAGATAAATTAAAATCCAGCCTGTCAAAAACAGGCTGGATTTTAATTTATCTAATTTAACTCCCGTAAAGAGACAGATAATATAAAAACTTGAAACGAAAAATATACTTTATTTCTTTGCTATATCCAAGTAAAGTTCCTGCAAGAAAGCTTTTCCTTTCTTTAAATTAGCACTCTTTTTTGTTCCCTCATCCATTAATATTTTATTTGATTCGCAATCGAACGCAACATTGTTTTCTGGCGTAATCATTCCAAAGGAATTGGGTACTGTAAAATAACCAAAATGGGGTGAAGCAGGATTGAGAATATTTTTACTAAACTTATATTCATTGTGAGGCAAACCCAGTTGCCAAAGTAATGTGGCAGCTATATCTATCTGAGAAGCATAAGTATCAATAAGCATCGGTTTCTTTAATGCACCACCAAGAAAAATCAATGGAATATGGTGATATTTAGCTATTTGAATATCTGCACCCGGTGGATAAGAAGCCTGATGATCGGGTACAAGAATAAATATAGTATTATCCCAATATTCGGAAGCCTTGCAACGGGCTATAAAATCACCTAAACAACTATCTGAATAAGCAAAAGAATTGAGAATTATATTATTAAGCTTATGATATGGTACGTTAAAAGGAGGATGACTACTTGACGTTTGTATAACATTAAAAAAAGGTTGCTTAAGGTCTTTATGTTGTAAGTCCTCAAACGCACGTTTAAACAAATCGCCATCTGCTACTCCCCACTTTGACATTTTCTTAATACCATGGAAATCGGATTCGGTTATTAGTTGTTCCAATCCTACAGACATCAGATAAGTACGTTGATTCCCAAAATTAGGGTTACCACCATAATAATATCGAGAATGATAACCTGCAGCCTGCAAGCTTCGAAATAAAGAGGGCAAGTGTTCGGTCTTATCCGGATATTTCACAATACTAGTACTAGGCTGAGCTGGATAAGCACTTAAGATACTTGGTAAAGCACGTTGAGTACGAAAACTATTAGCATAAAAATGATTAAAGAAGACACCTTCTTTAGTAAATCGATCCATATTTACAGCCACTCCGGGAGTGCCACCCATTGTCTCCATAATATGCGAAGAAAAACTCTCAAGAATAACAAGCACTATATTGGGGCGCTTCATTGTAAAGAGCTGTGGAATACTATCCGTTACAGGTTTATCTACCATTTCTGCAAATAATAGATCTGCCTCCTTCTTCTTCATAAACTGATATTGAGTGCCGAAATTCCCCTGGTGTTGAAGAGAATAAACGAGACTAAAAACAGGATTCACTGCAGCATGATTAAGGTGTTGGTTCGTACTGAAATAAACTTTGCCAACATTCAATGTAACCAATCTAATGCCTCCCCGAATCGGAAAAGTCAAACAGCCGGAAAGCAAAAACAATACAACAGTAACTTTAACACATTCTTTTACCCCTTTTATCCGCAATATATTATTTTGCAATAACCTGTTAAAGATAAAACCTAAGATTATTGTAACCGCAATCAAAACTACTAAGCCCAAGACAACGAATCCAATACTAACACTTGCTAATGCTTCCTTAGGAGAACTGAAAAAATAGAACAGCGACGTTGATTCCAAAGGAAATCCCCAAAAACCATACAAACAAAGATTAACAATAAAGATAATACTAATTAATAAAGATATGAAATAAAAATAGCCTCGTTTAATATATGTAATAGCTCTTGAATTACTCCAAACTGATACCATTAACAATACAGCTGGTATACATGTAAGATAAGCAGCAATATTAGTATCATGCGCCAATCCATGTTTCATCACATTTAAATAATCACCAATCGTACATCCATTATACAACGAATGATTGTACAACATAAACAACGGCTTCTGAATTACAAAGACTATTATTAATAATAAATAAGTCTTGACAAGTTCTAAAATTCTTTTCCCCATTAGAGTAATATTATAAAATATAATATGAAATAATGATTTTCTATGCACAAAAATAGCTATAATTCTCCAAATGAATATAATAATAATGTTCTATTTTCAGGCTCTCACATGAAATATGAACATATTTACATATCGTTAATATATATCTTAAATAAATAGATCATGCAACTTACACTTCATAAAAATCATATCAAGATCTAGTGATTTGTAAGCCATCGTTTGAAACCTGGAGATCTACAAATCTGGCTCTTTCATTAGGGGGATAATTAGTTAACTTTTCCTTGATTATGCTCGCCGATTCGATATCTTTAGCAATAATAAAAAGATAACCACCACCACCTGCACCCGGAGTCAGACAAGCTGAAGCAAAATCTTTGACTCGATCAATAATAGCAGCAAGGGCAGGAGGATTACTACCAGGATCAAGAATCTGCTTCAGATCCCAATATCTATTAACACAGCCTATTAATCTATCCATATCACCACATTGTATACAATCAAAAGAATCGATAGCATTTTGTTTTATACCTTTCAAAATAGCAAGATGTGTAGAACTATTCAAAAACATGCCCTTTACAATTTCTGAAAGAATACCCTTTGCTATTCGAGTTATTCCTGTATAATAGAGTAACATTCTGCTTTTATATTCCTGATTGATAAACAGATTATCCGGTGCCCATCGCGTTTGAATATTTTGAACCAATCCACTGCTGCTCTCTAAAAACTTTATACCTGGGAAAACACCACCATATTGATCTTGCCAACCACCTCCGGTAGTAAGCATCTGTTCAAGAATAATTGTCTTTTGGCAAGTGATCTGTTTTTCCCAATTCATGCCACAAAACTCAGCCAATGTCCCAAGTACAGTAGCCGACAAAATAGAACTTGTACCCAATCCAGAACCTTTTGGCACAGCAGCCAAGGTAGACATATCTATACCGCCACCGAATTGTGTCAGTTGCTCTTCGAGAGAATTAAATGTTTGACTACAGAATTCAGGTATAAATCCACACAAACACAAAGCAACTTTGGAAATGGAAAATTCGGAACCTACCCGTTTATAATCTTTTAAATTGATCCAATCTTTGATAACCTCATGTGTACCTAAATCGATGGAACGTAATATAATTTCCGGATTTGCAGTACGCCTAATAAATACTTGAATAGGAGGCTGACCATTTAGGTTAATAGCCATATTGACTACTTTCCCTCCGCAAATCAAACAATAAGGGGGAGTGTCGGTCCAACCTCCGGCCAAATCGATACGTACGGGGCTACGCCCCCACATAATCTGGTCAGGCAACACAGAAAGAGTAGGAAAGACCGGTACAGCCAAAGCCAATTTGATTATTTGTTTCCGCAACAGACTGAAAGATTTTTCTTCTTCCTCTTGATAAGATAATCCCTTGAGTTCCAGCACCCGCGCCCGAAACATGCACTCCTGCATCCTCTGATAAGGAGAAGAAAAATCAACATTACCTATAGGTACTTCGAAACCTGCTTTTACCCATTCTTTAGCAACATGAACAAGATTTATTTGATAAAAGATGCTATTAGCATTCCTTTTCAGAACCGGCAGATTTTGCCGCATTAGGTTTGTTCGTTGTTGATAAAGCCTTATCAAATTCGCCTTATCTGAGAGTTCATCAGCAGAAAGTCGGGTAGAGTTAAGCCAGATTTGTTTACTTTTCTCTAACCCTTCAGCATTATAATCGTCATTTTGAGAAAGGACTGTTTCATTGCTTTTCAAATTGCATATGCCATAAAGCATCCAAGCTACCAATTCGGGGACTTCATCCAAGTTCTCCACAACGGGGAATATTGGTAAAGATTGAATATCATTAGAGTAACCATCAAATAAGGATTCACCCTTAAAGCCTCGTTCCTTTAACCAATCACAAAATGACTGTCCCAACCAAATAGTCTGTTTATCCTGCCATTTGCCCTTAAATGGATCCTTAATATCATAAATCCGAAGTCCATAGGACTTTTCGCCAATTGGCACCATATCTATACAAATACCATCGGGCACTGTGATTGTCCAATTATTCTTTGGAATACCCGTAAAAATATGATTCTGTTTGAACGACCAACCTTTGGGAAGATAGCAATTTTCAACCCAGATGTTTGCATGATCCCTCGTCATCGAAAAGCCCATCTCTGCATTTTGAATAAAAATAGAGGGATGAATCTTACTGTTTTTATGAAGAATCTCCCGTTGGTCAACCACACTGTTTTGTATACTTAAAGCAGAAGAGATGAGTTCGACAGAAGTACCAAAATGATAAAAAGCCCCCTTTTTCAAAGGGACAATCGCAACAGACAGACTATTTAATAAGCCATCTTTCACAGAAGGTTGCTCTCCGAGTGCCATGCCTAATTGCCCGTAAAGGTCATAAAAATCAGGAACTTTATCAGGCTCGCCTAAACAATCACATTTCTTCATTAATACTTCTATAGCGCGGTCACTCAATACCCAAATACCGATATCCATGAGATAAAGGCTCTCAAGCTCTTCTTTGTTCAGAATTTCAGCCGAAGGCTTTTGGAGCATATATTTTAACAGAGTTGGATTGTTTCTATTGCAAACAAAAACGCCATGGTTAGATGCCAACTCCTTGTTTACCCACATACCGTAACAAACGATATCAGCGTCCGGCAAATCGCTGATAGGCTCATTGGCTATAATACAAGCATCACCATTAGCAATCAATAGATGCTGCCGTTTAGTAGAATGATCCATGATTTCTTCGAACAACGGCAAAAGCAGATCCATGATGGTTTGATTCAATTTCTGCCCTCTACCCCACCGGAAGACAGGTATCGGACTAAGAATCTTCCCTATAGGTGCATAGGCCGGAGAACGTCGTCCTTGTCCACCCGCATGCATGATAATACGCTTTTCTGTAGACAACCATTGAATAAAATTAGTATTGTCCTTAATTTCTTTTGCCCAACATTGATTCATGAGCCATGCCGTACCACCGGCAGAACCGATTCGGCGGCCCTCAGGGTCACATGTACAGAAATATTCTTTTTCTGTAGTACCCGTTATCTGATGAAACTGGCTGGCTAAATTAGGTGGTAGAGACAACAATTTTTTCATTTCAACGACTTGTCTTTTTCTCGTTTTTTAGCATGAAATATTTTAAATATTTATTTTACAACTAATTACAATTTTTTCAACAAGGAAGTGATACTAACTCTTTCGGCTATAATATCATTTAACTTATCAATCGCTACACGTTCCTGCTTCATAGTATCACGATCACGTAATGTTACAGTATTATCTTTTAACGTATCATGATCAACAGTTACACAATAAGGAGTACCGATAGCATCCTGGCGACGATATCGCTTGCCAATACTGTCCTTCTCCTCGTACTGACAGTGAAAATGAAATTTCAAGTCATCAATGATCTCACACGCTTTCTCTGGCAAACCGTCTTTCTTCACCAATGGCAAAACAGCCAGTTTAACAGGTGCCAATGCTGGTGGAAATTTCATCACAACACGAGTTTCTCCATTTTCAAGAATTTCTTCATGATAAGCAGCACAAATTACACTCAAAAACATTCGATCAACACCAATAGACGTCTCAATATCATAAGGAGTATATGATTTATTCAGTTCAGCATCAAAGTATTTAATACTCTTGCCTGAAAATTTTTCGTGCTGTGACAAATCAAAATCGGTACGTGAATGAATGCCCTCAACTTCCTTGAATCCGAAAGGCATTAAATATTCTATATCAGTAGCCGCATTAGCATAATGCGCCAATTTTTCATGATC
The DNA here is from genome assembly GCA_023227685.1 of Bacteroidaceae bacterium. Lineage (GTDB taxonomy): Bacteria > Bacteroidota > Bacteroidia > Bacteroidales > Bacteroidaceae > JALNVG01. Next base: position 5,144 of record JALNVG010000073.1, on the reverse strand, counting down.
ATGAAAACGATAACAATCCGCACCGAAACCTAAATTCTGATGCCACCTCATACGATTTTCTTTCCATTTTTTGAACCATTCCATTTCTGTGCCGGGACGGACGAAGAACTGCATTTCCATCTGTTCAAACTCACGCATACGAAAAATAAATTGGCGGGCTACAATCTCATTACGAAAAGCCTTACCAATCTGTGCAATACCAAATGGTATTTTCATACGTCCGGTTTTTTGTACATTCAAAAAATTCACAAAAATACCTTGAGCCGTTTCCGGACGAAGATAAACTTTCATAGAACCTTCGGATGTTGAACCCATTTCGGTGCTAAACATTAAATTGAACTGACGAACATCCGTCCAATTCTTTGTTCCCGAAATAGGACAAACGATACCTTCATCGATAATAATCTGGCGCAACTCATTCAAGTCATTATCATTCATCGCCTTTTTATAACATTCATGCAAAGCATCACGTTTGGAAATATGCTCCAAGATACGGGGATTGGTTGCTCGAAATTTCTTTTCATCAAAAGCATCGCCAAACTTCTTAGCAGCCTTGGCTACTTCCTTATTTATCTTATCATCATATTTTGCTATTTGGTCTTCTACCAAAACATCAGCACGATAACGCTTCTTGGAGTCTTTATTATCTATCAACGGATCATTAAATGCATCAATATGACCTGAAGCTTTCCAAATAGTAGGGTGCATAAAAATAGAAGAGTCGAGTCCGACAATATTTTCGTGCAACAGCACCATACTATCCCACCAATATTTTTTGATGTTATTTTTCAATTCAACACCATTCTGACCATAATCATAGACAGCAGCCAAACCGTCATAAATCTCACTAGAAGGAAATACAAAACCATATTCTTTGCAATGAGATACTAATTTCTTAAATAAATCTTCTTGTGCCATTGTATATATTTATTTGTTTATTTTCAATAACCATTTATCTTAAAGCCTAAATTCCTACAAACTTACATGAAAATTTCCAAATATACAAACTTGTAAAATAAAAAGAGAAGCTATTACTTCCAATTGATTCTTTTCTTCAATCAAAGCCCTAAATCACTTAAAAACATTGTAAAACAGGAATATAAAATAGCGGGTTCCATTTATTTTACTCGTTTTCTATTTATCAATATCAATGACGCAGCAATAAAAATCATACCAATGAGAGATAAAAGATTAGGAGATTCATCAGGTAAAATAATCCAGCTCAGACAAGCACCAAGTATAGGTATTATAAATTTCCATGTACCAAGTTGAGATACCTTGACTCCAGGACGACGCAAAAGAGTATACCACATCGTAATAGCAGCAGCCGAAAGAAAACTAAGCCAAAGAAGTGCGAGATAATATGCCACCGGCCGATTAAGCGAAAGCGATACATCTTCAAACAAAAAAGAAACCAACCAAAGAGTGAACCCTCCGATAATAAGAGATAGCGAACTAAGCATCATCGGAGGCAAACCATCCCCATATTTTGCCACAGCTACATTTCCAAAGCCAGCCGTAATATTGTTTAAAAGCAAAAAGACGATACCTAACCCCATGGCCGGATAGAGTATACCATCCGCACTTGTTTTATTGAGACTGATAATAATGACACCAAACAAGCCCATCAAAATACAATACAGTTTGTATTTTGTCATCTTATCATTGCGTATACCGAAATGAGCTACCAAAGCTATAAATAGCGGGCTGGCCCCTCCCAGCATAGCACCTATAGAGGCTGGCACGCGTGCCAATCCCCAATAAAACAGGGCATAGAGTAAAGTGGTTTGGAGAAAAGCAATAAGAATAATAACACGCCAATGCTGCATTGACACTTTCCATTTGAGTTTAAAATCTTTGACAAAAGGTAATATCATCAAACCGGCTAAAGTAAAACGAACCCCGGCAAACTGCAAAGGAGTATTATACTGTAATCCTATCTTAATGCCCACAAAAGCCGTTCCCCAAAGTGCACAAGCCATTATGGCAACAAAATCGGTATGTTTATAAAAAGGAAGATCTCTCATTAAGATTTTTTTTCAGCTATTACTATTCCTCCGAGTATAAATACAAATCCTATTATTAAAACTAGTGTCATCCGCTCATTCAAGATAAAAGCAGAAACAAGAGAAGCGACAAGAGGATTTAAATATATATAATTGGAAGCACGCAATGGTCCCAACTGTTTAAGCACCACATTCCATACAAAAAAACAGATTAAAGATGCTACAACAGACAAATATATCAAATTATACAAGATACACGGCTGCAATAACATACTTAAAGTCAACGTGGGGGAACGAAAAAGAAAAACAGGTAAAATGGTAACTAATCCGTAAAAAAAGACTTTGCGTGAAATAAATAGAATAGAGTATCGTTGAGCCAGTCTCTTAATAAGCAAACTGTAAAAGGCCCACGACAAGGCTGCAATAAAAGAAAGTAAATCGCCAGTAGGAGATAATTTCAAAATGAAATGTCCATTAAACACTACCAATAACACTCCGAAGAGTGCCATTAGTGATCCGGTAATTATACCTATCGTGGCCTTTTCGTCTTTATCAAAAAGAAGAGCAAGCAAAGTTGTCATTAAAGGAGCAGTACAAACAATAAATGCTACATTTGTCGTTTGTGTCAACCCCAATGCCGTATTTTCGCTCAAAAAATAAAGCGACCCGCCTGTGAGTCCTACCAATAATAACAAAAATTCATCCCACTTACTATTTGCCCAAATCTTACGGGACGAAAAAAACCAAATGCCAATATAAGCAACCGAAAAACGAATAAAAAAGATCTCCTCGGGGGTCATTCCATTTGTTATCAGAACTTTAGTCGAAGCAAAAGTCGTTCCCCAAATAATAGAAATTACAATCGCTACTAAATGATAAAGAAATCCATGTTTCCCTTTCATAATTTACTCTGATTAAACCTCCTCTCCCATCAGCGTAGCGGATGTACTGCCGATAACACGGAGTTGAACATATTCACCGGGATGATGGATTCCCTTGTCAAACACAACTACAAAATTTTGTTCTGTGCGGCCGAATAACTGATTGGTCGATCTTTTAGAAAATCCTTCCACAAGCACATCAAAGGTATTATTAACACAACGTTTGTGTGATTCGGCAGATAAACGATTTTGCAAAGCAATGACCTCATTAAGACGGCGAATTTTTACTTCTTCCGGCACATCATCAGAAAGATGCTTTGAAGCATACGTGCCCGGGCGCTCAGAGTATTTAAACATAAAAGCAGAATCATAGGCACATTCTTCCATCAGAGATAAAGAAAGTTGATGATCTTCCTCCGTTTCCGAATGAAAACCAGTAAAAATATCGGTTGATAATCCACAATTGGGAATGATGCGCTTAATAGCAGCTACCCTATCAAGATACCACTCACGGGTATACTTCCTGTTCATTAGTTTAAGAATTCTTGAGCTCCCACTTTGTACAGGTAAATGGATATGTTTGCACACGTTAGGGACTTCTGCTATAACATACAAAGTCTCATCGCTCATATCTTTCGGATGAGAAGTGCTAAAACGAATACGTATGCCAGGAACACGTTCTGCTACCATACGTAGCAATATCGGAAAAGTAACAATTTCACCCGATAAGCTTTCATAATGATAAGAATTGACATTTTGTCCTAGTAAAGTAATCTCTTTATAACCTTTAGTTTCAAGATCAGTCACTTCATTGAGAATACTTTCTACATCACGGCTTCGCTCACGACCGCGAGTATAAGGTACAATACAATAAGTGCAAAAATTATTACACCCACGCATAATGGATACAAACCCGGAAATACGATTGCCACAAATCCTCGAAGGAATTACATCGCGATAAGTTTCAGTGGTTGATAGCTCTACATCAATAGCCTTTTCTCCAGCCTCAACAGAGGCAATAAGTCCAGGCAAAGACAGATAGGAATCCGGCCCAACTACTAAATCAACACTATGGTTATTGATCAATTCTTCTTTTACTCGTTCGGCCATACATCCAAGTACTCCAACGATAAAAATTTTCTTCTTCTTTTTCAGCGACTGAAAGAAATCCAACCGATGATAGATTTTTTGCTCAGCATTATCGCGTATTGAACATGTATTCAAAAACACCGCATCTGCATCTTCCAATACCTCAGTCACTGAATAACCAGCCATCTGCATCACTGACGCTACTACTTCACTGTCAGCCACATTCATTTGACAGCCATATGTTTCAATGAACAGCTTTTTGTTGTCAGCAGTTGCAGATTTTGAGTCCACTCCTGTTAATTCGTTTACCATAAATAAAATTTTCTGCAAAGATAAAGGTATTTTGCCACTTTCTTCTCTATCGGGGTAGATTTTGTTTGATAAGCTTATTCGTTATGATGAGCAATAGATAAGAAAGGGGAATAATATATAAGATTCAAATAATTTAAAAAACACCACAAAAAAATTAATTAGCATTTAAATAAACTTTCAACTAAATTAACAAAGGACGACCTTATATAAATGGAACCAATCAAGACACCAAAAAATCTATAAACATTCAGCTGAATATGAACATTTAAAATTGTTTTCTCGAATATTTGATGGCGTATCTCCAAATTCCTTTTTACAATATTGCGAAAAATTAGAAGCAGTAGAAAAATTAAAATAAATAGCTAAATCTTTTATTGGTTTATCAGTTTTTAACAAGGCCTCTTTTATCTTTTTATGCTTATAATTACGTAAATACTGTCCTGGGGATTCTCCAAAGATTTTTTTAAAATTTCGTTTGAACGATGAAACACTCATATGCGATAGTTTAGCCCAGTCATTAATATTCTCTACCTTCTCGATATTATCAAGAACAAACTGCTTAAAATCAAAATCTTTTTCTATTACCGAATCAAACAAACAACGTAACTCAAACAATGAATAATTTTGTTTAAAAAACGAAAACAATTCAGCTTTTCTCCATTCAACAAAGTTTGGACATATTTGGTTTAAACTTAAACAAGCAGAAGTATATTTAACAAATGGCAATAACTCCGGTTTTAAATTAATATAAGGAAGCTGCCCAACTATGCTTTTCGTACTTATTCTTTTTGACAAAAAATCCAATGGATACATGCCCAAAACTTCCAAAGGAAGAATAAATTGAAATATTAAAACA
>JALNVG010000072.1 GCA_023227685.1 Bacteroidaceae bacterium | reverse complement strand
TTTCAAACCCTGATACGGTGAAGCACCTACGTAGTGTAGGCTTTAGAGGTTTCCTTATCGGCGAAACATTCATGAAGACTGAACAACCTGCCGAAACATTGAAAAATTTTCTTAAAGAGTTAGTCTGATACAATAAATAAACAAACTCATGATCAACGGAAAGTTAATTAAGGTATGCGGAATGAGGGAACCAAAGAATATACGCGAGGTAGAGACTCTCGGTATTGATTTGATGGGATTCATTTTTTTCAAAGGATCACCACGCTACGTACAACACATTCCTGCCTTTTTACCAAGTTGCCAACGTACCGGAGTATTTGTTGATGAAGATATCAATGTCATCAAAAAAGATATCAAAGCATTCAATCTCGACTTTATACAACTTCACGGCAATGAATCACCGGAATTCTGCCGTTTACTGCAAGACAGCGGTATAAAAATCATCAAAGCTTTCTCTATTGCCGAAGTCGATGATTTAAAAGATACCGAGGCCTACGAGAACTATTGCTCATACTTTCTTTTCGATACAAAATGTAAACAATACGGAGGTTCCGGAAATCAGTTTAACTGGCATATTCTTGATGCATACCACGGAAGAACGCCTTTTTTATTAAGTGGCGGTATCGGTCCCAAAAGCATCGTATCAATAAAATCTTTCCATCATCCACTACTTCGCGGCTATGATTTAAATAGTTGTTTCGAATCTGCTCCCGGAGTAAAGGACATAAACAAAATTCGCAAATTTTTAAATGAATTAAAAAATATTGAATCATATGAATAGAATTAATCAATTATTCAGCAGCCATAAAAAGAATCTGCTGTCAATTTACTTTTGTGCAGGCGCACCAACACTGAACGGGACAGTAAACGTGATTCGCACACTCGAAAGAAACGGCGTGGATTTAATCGAAATAGGTATTCCTTTCAGCGACCCGATGGCCGATGGAATCGTTATCCAGAATGCTGCGACTAAAGCTTTACGCAATGGTATGTCCCTCAAAATACTATTTTCGCAGTTGGCCGACATCCGCAAAGAGGTGAAAATACCATTGATTCTCATGGGATATCTAAATCCGATCATGCAATACGGGTTTGAGAACTTCTTCAAAAAATGTCAGGAATACGGCATTGATGGAACAATTATTCCCGATCTCCCTTTTAAAGATTATCAAGAACATCTTTGCCCTATTGCTGATAAATATGGAATCAGAATTATTATGCTGATCACTCCGGAAACCAGTGAAGAGCGGGTTCGTTTTATTGATGCCCACACCGACGGATTTATCTATATGGTCTCTTCGGCCTCAACAACGGGAGCACAAAAAGATTTCAATGAGCAAAAAAAGGCCTATTTTAAAAAAATTCAAGGCATGGACTTAAAGAACCCGCGTATGGTAGGATTCGGTATTTCAAACAAAGCCACATTCGACGCTGCATGTGCCAATGCATCCGGAGGAATTATCGGAAGCCGCTTTGTTACACTGCTAGACGAAGAACATGATCCTGAAAAAGCCATTCTCAAGTTGAAACATGACATCACAACAGTATAACTTTGTGTTTTTTTTCACCTTGATATAAGGTAAAAAATATAAATAATTAAATATACTTCAGTAATAAATTCATGAAAAAGAGTTTTCTTTCTCATGAATTTGTATATTTGCAAAAGTTTTGAAAATAATTGCAAAGTAAGAACTAAGTATATGTTATTACCAACTCCGACTCCTTCCATACTTTTAATATACACAGGAGGTACTATAGGCATGATTGAGAATCAGGAAACCGGCACTCTTGAAAACTTTGATTTTGACCAAGTACTTAGTTACGTTCCTGAATTGAAACGATTCAATTATCATATTTCATCATATCAGTTCGACCCGCCTATAGATTCATCGGATATGGAACCGACATTATGGGCAAAACTTGTGAGAATCATTAATTTCAACTATGATTTTTATGATGGGTTTGTTATTCTACACGGAACGGATACAATGTCTTATACAGCTTCCGCACTCAGTTTCATGCTCGAAAACTTAAGCAAACCGGTTATACTCACAGGCTCACAATTACCTATCGGGACACTACGCACAGATGGCAAGGAAAATCTGATTACTTCTATTGAAATTGCTGCTGCAAAGAATCCCGACGGCACTGCCATAGTGCCCGAAGTTTGCATCTTCTTTGAGAATCTTTTGATGCGGGGCAACCGGACAACAAAAATAAATGCCGAGAACTTCAACGCATTCCGTTCATTCAATTACCCCCCTCTTGCCACAGCCGGTGTTCATATCATATACGAACCGCATTTAATTCGCAAACCTGCCCCGGAAAAGCCTTTAAAACCTCATTATTCATTAGATACGAATGTTGTTGTACTCTCACTCTTCCCCGGCATACAACAAAATTTCATCTCATCAATTCTTCATATACCAGGATTAAAAGCTGTTGTGCTAAGGACTTACGGTTCCGGCAATGCACCACAGAAAGAGTGGTTTATCAAACTCATAAAAGATGCCATTGATCGAGACATCGTTATTGTCAATATTACCCAATGTCAATTGGGAATAGTAGAAATGAAACGATATGAAACCGGAATGCACTTAATGGGCACCGGTGTAATAAGTGGTTACGATAGTACTCCGGAATCCGCAATTACCAAACTCATGTTTCTCTTGGGGCATGAGCTTAGTCCCAGAGAAATAAAAGTAAAAATGAACTCATGTCTAATTGGTGAAATTACTAAATAGCATTATTATAATAAAAAAATCTTATATATAATAAATTATTATTATATTTGTAATATACAAACTAACAAAACAAAAAAAAGACATGCGAATAGAACCTCTAAAAACAAACCGTTTATTCGTGACTATTATAACTGCTGCAATTGTTATAATAACCGGATGTGTTGATACGAATAAAGACCTATACGATTCAACGTACAAAACGACCAACCCGTTAGCTTTTTCTGCACCGGAGGACTTTGATTGGTCTACAACCGCTTCACAGAGTCTGACGGTTGAAGTCAAGGATGAATTTGAAGGCCAATATTATTATACAATTAGCATTTATAGAAACGACCCGTTGACCAGCAACAACGATACGTTATTGGCAAAGGGTGTAACTAATAAAAACCAGACCTTTTCCACATCTGTCACGGTAGACAAAAAGATGACTTGTCTCTTTATCGAACAGACTGACCCCAAAGGTAGAATATCCGTATTCCCTTATGAAATTCCGACTGATCACTCAGCCATGGATTGCAAGCTCTATTATGTTGCAACATCCACTAAAAGCAGCACCGCTTCACTAGTTGCCAAACGTACGTCACAAGCCATCAATGATATGCCCGATTATACATCCATTCCTAGTGGGAGTACTGAAATTTCGAGCTATGGCACGAGTAACACACTACAATCCAACACAAACTATAAAATCACAAGCGACTATTCAGGATCTATTACAAACTACGGAAATAATACAAACATAAAACTATATGTTTCCGCCAAATGGACCATACCATACTCTTTTTATACCGTTCAAAGCGGATTGGAAATTATTGTTATGAATGGTGGTGAAATATCTTGTGCCAATAATTTGAGTTTTGTCAATAATTCCATATTGACCATTATGCCAGGTGGAAAAGCGGATTTCAATAATCTCACATTTACTAATAGTGATCCAGCCGGTATCAGAAACTGGGGAACGCTTAACATCAACTCTTCTTTGATAGAAAGTTCCGGTGCCTCTTTATATAATAAAGGCATAATAACAGCTGCAAACTTGACAGTTAATTCAAATTCAAACATTGCCAACGATGATAGTATAAAAATAAGCGGTTCTGTTAATCTTCCATCTAACTTCATCCTTAATAATAATTCATACTTTCATGCCTCAGGTATCACTGCAAATTCATCAGCTACAATCAATAATACCGGAACCATTTTGGCTGATGAAACAATAAGCCTGACCAATCCTACCATTAATAATGATTGCGACATTACAGCCAATTATATATATATGAATGGTTGTACATTAAATATGGATCAAGGATATATTGGAGCGAATAATATGACCATCGGTGGTTGTTCCGTAACACTAGACAACGGATCAATGATTGAATCAAAAAGCCTATTAGACCATACGACCAATGCAGACAAATACTACGGAACAGGTACAAATAAGTCATTAATAAAAGCCGTAACAATAATAGGTCTGGGATTCACCTATTCGGGAAATCTGGTTATAGAAGCACGAACTCATGTTGAAAAATCTATCTGGTGGAATAACTACTATGTGCTTAATACAGCAAGCATAACAACCCTCGGGGGTTCTGATGTATACATAGAAACCTGCGGAGGCACAAAGAACGAAGGAAATAGTGGAAGCGATCCAACAGATCCTACCTTCCCCATAAAAGTAAGTAACAGTCAATATTACTCATACATTTTTGAAGATCAGTGGCCTGTATATGGCGATTATGATATGAATGATATCGTATTGAAAATGATAAATAAAACCATGTATGTGAATCAGTCGAACAATGTGGTTCAATTTTCAATCACAATGGAACTTTGTGCGGTTGGTGCACAGTATCAAATCGGTGCTGCTCTTATGCTTGACCAAATCCCATCATCTGCAATTAAAAGTTTAACATACTCTTCCAATACTCCTAGTTCTTTCAATGTCACCAATGTTGGTATTGAGAAAAATCAAGACTATGCCGTCATACCACTTTTTGACGAGGCACACAAGCTGTTAACCGGCAACAGCAGCAGTCAGTTAATCAATACCGTAAGCGGAAGTACAACCTATAACCCCAAGACACTCACCATTACGGCAGAGATATCAAGCGGGTCAAAAATCTCATCGGAAGCACTAAACAACAATTTATTAAATGTATTTATCATTGTTGCCAAAAATACATTAACCGATACTTATATCAACGAGATGAATAAAAATACTTCCGAACGTAATGAAATTCATATTATAGGTTTTAAGCCAACTGGTTATGCAAATACAGATATCTTTGGCAATAACAACGACAACAGTTCTATAACTGATGGAAGATATTACCAAAGTAAGGATAACTTAGCATGGGGAATCATGGTATCCACCGATTTCAAATGGCCTAAAGAATACATCAATATCAAATATGCATATCCTAAATTTGAAGGTTGGGTAACAACCGGAGGTACCTTATATACATCATGGTATAATGACTATACATCAGGCAAAATATATGGAGAGTGATTAATACTTATATATATAGAAATTTATAAAAAAGCATACAGACTTTCATCTTAATACCCAAATATTTCATTATTTTTGCAGAACAAAAGATATTATAGATATTTACACTCATGAAAAAGAAAATACTTCTTATAGATGATGTACCGACAATTGGGAAAGTTGTCGGCATCTATCTTGGAAAAGAATACGATTTCCAATATGTTGAAAATCCACTAAAAGCGATAGAATTGTTGAATCAAAACAAAGAAAACATACCGGATTTAATCATTTGCGATATCAGAATGCCTGAAATGATGGGAGATGAATACCTTCATTATATGAAAAATAACGGCATGTATAAATCAATACCAATCATGATACTATCCAGCGAAGAAAGCACCACCGAAAGAATTAAACTTCTTGAAGAAGGAGCCGCCGATTATGTATTAAAGCCTTTCAATCCTTTGGAATTAAAAATACGAATTAAAAAGATTATCGGATAGTCATTAATAAATGCAATATTACTTCTATATAGGCAACAATTTAATAACAATCAGCAAAATCACAAAATATTGTAATGGAGTTTTTTGTGCCATTTCCCAATTAGAAAAAGCTATAAACAAACTTGATGATGTTCGTGAAATATACGATGCATGCGTATTCTTTGAGCAAACATCAAACACAAAAGAAGATACAAAACATATTGCAAAATTAAAAGAAAGCTATCCCGGCTTATATCTAATTCTAGTTACAGACCAAGTTCCTAAACAAGCACAATCGTTTTATTTAAAAAGCGGAATAAACAATACGATTTCTTTTGAGCCTTCAAAAGAAGCCATCTTTAATATCGGAAATTTTCTGTCTATGCGAAAGCATCAGAGATTCATTGATTTTAAAAGTAAGCCTCGAATCTTGAAAAGGTTTCACATACCACTCTGGAAAAGAACAGAAGACATCCTTCTATCAAGCATTGCTATAGTCCTTTTATCACCCATATTCATTATTACAGCAATTGCCATTAAATTAGAGAGCAAAGGACCGATCATTTATATTTCACAAAGAGTAGGAAGTAATTATAATATCTTTCATTTTTTAAAATTTCGCTCCATGTATATCGGTGCGGACAAACACTTAAAGGAATACCATTCGCTCAATCAATACCATAAAAATAAGATTTCAAAGGACAAATTACCCCTTAGCATTACAACCATTAAAGAAGATCCTTCACTCCTGATTTCTGACAACTATATTATCTCCGAAGAAAATTATCTCAACGATAAAACCCAAAAAAGCACATTTATAAAATTGGAAAACGATCCGCGAATCACCAAAGTAGGACGTTTCATCCGGAAATACAGTATTGATGAGCTACCACAACTCTTTAATATTTTAAAAGGTGATATGTCGATTGTCGGTAACCGTCCGCTCCCACTATACGAGGCAGAATTACTAACAAACGATAATGATATCGAACGATTCTTCGGTCCTGCCGGACTAACCGGCCTCTGGCAAATAGAGAAACGTGGAAGTGCCGGTAAACTATCCGCACACGAGAGGAAACAACTTGACATAAAATATACCAGAACTTTCTCTTTCTGGGGTGATATAAAAATTATACTGAGAACAACGACTGCTTTTATTCAAAAAGAATCTGTTTAGCACATGCCCTATGGATACAATAATCAATTGGACTGATCATCTGTTATTTATTTGTTTCAGTCTCTATACTTTTTATTTATTTATCCTTGCCCTACTCTCACATGCGGGAAGAAAGAGGCAATATCCGCCAATTGAAAAGAAACAGAGTTTTGCCATCATCATCCCTACCCAAACCTCTTTTCCCGCACAAGAATATCCCGAAGATTTGTATAAAGTATTCAACTGCGATGATTTTCGTGAACTCGTTCCCACACTTGATGAAAAGACTTTCGACATCACACTGATACTAAGCGGCACCGACAATATACAAAAAAATCTACTGAAATCGATCAACAAAGCTTGCATCAGTAACTCTATAGCCATACAATTACAAACACAAATTAAGAATTTCAGTACATTCAAATTGAAATGTCAGGCCCTGCGTGAAGAAATCAACAACAGCCTATATATTAAAGGATATTCGCAAATAGGATTCTCGGCCACATTCACCGGACATGATATAGCGTTAAATACCAAATGGCTAAAGAAAAATCTTAAGAGCAACCATACCAACCTAGAAAGAATGCTACTCAGACAAGGCATTTATGTCGACGCCATCGACAATGAACCGATAGGCAAACCATTGCCGCAAAAACCATTATACAAAACAAACAGAAAAAAGGCTTTTTCCCTATTAGGTTACGCATTCGGCAGCAACGGCAGTATAGATTATCGTACAAAAATGATTCACTGCATACTGCCTACTCCTTATTTCTCAGCAATTGCCATAGCCGTATGTACAACATTAGTTACTGTTTATAATTGGAGAGAAGCTATCAGTTGGTGGATACTCTTATTCGGCATCTTGCTCACCCTGAGCCTTGCCATCCCCGACTATTTGGTAAAAGACAAAAAGATAACCTTTAAAAAAATCATACACCATGAACACCAATCTGAAAGAGAAAATTAGCCGGCACCCCCAACTAAAGAAATGTATACACCGCTTCATCATGCATCCGGTAAAAACACGCCCGAATTGGTGGATCCGTATCTTTTCGTTTATTTATCTGAAACGTGGCAAAGGTTCGGTTATCTATCGAAGCGTACGCAAGGACCTACCACCTTTCAATTGCTTTTCACTTGGGCGCTATTCTGTTGTCGAAGATTTCTCTTGCTTGAATAATGCGGTCGGCAACTTGATCATTGGCGATTACTCACGAATCGGATTGGGAAATACGATTATCGGTCCGGTTACGATAGGCAATCATGTGATCATTTCACAAAACGTCATCGTTACAGGATTAAATCACAACTTCGCCGATGTAGAAAGAAAAATTGACGAACAAGGCATAGAAACGAAGCCGATATACATTGAAAATGATGTTTGGATAGGAGCCAATGCCGTAATCTTGCCGGGTGTAACCATTGGCAAGCATAGTGTGGTAGCTGCCGGATGTATCGTCACGCATTCCATTCCCCCCTATTCGGTCTGCGTCGGAAATCCGGCCCATATAATAAAACAATATGACTTTACACTGAAAAAATGGGTAACACACACTTCATAAAGACAAACCGTTTCAAACCCTGACCGCATTACATCTCCGCATGATTGTAAACAGCAATTTGGTCTATTACGACTCCCTCATCCAGAGCCTTCACCACCAATTTATGCACACCTTTGCCACGGGTGATAAAGAGCATCCGCCTTATCGCATGATTACTCAACACATTTTCTTTCCACTCCCCACTCCATTCTGCTGCCTGATATTCGGCAACTTGTTCCTGATTATCATCAAGAGAAACAAGAATCCGCAGCTTATTACCCACAACCGGTTGTGTTGGAATCATTCTCATTTCCACAAGTAACGAATCAGAAACCTTTCCGGTTATCGAATATTCCACAGAACTGTTCTTTTTCAAGATCAAAGCCTTTTCTCCATAACCGAGGCCGTCACATCGTTCACTTTTTCCGATAACCTTATCATAATCCGATCCGTTAAACAAAACAATAGGATGATGATCTTTCACCATAGGAGTAGCCACAACTTCATGAGGCACACGTTCGAATACGATTAATCGTCGGGGTTGAGCATCCATCATTCGATTCCATTTTCCTCCCGCCAGAGAATTATAAATTCTTGTCAGACTCATAATACTGTCAAATGCAGCATCACTCTCTTTCCAATCAGCCTTGCCATGACGAGCCAGCTGAGCCGTCAGAAGTTTCCTGTTCATCTCCGCAGCAGCCTGCACCGGATACTTAGCCAACTCAAAATAAGCATCCCTCCTCGCTTCAGGTATCTCTTTCTTTATTTCTTCCACCTTATCAGACAATTCATTATAATCCTTCAACCGTTCGCGTATGTACTTTTCACTCCAAGGCAAATCATGAATAATCCGATGGATCGAATCACCACTGTAAGAATAAGTATTTGCCATAAATTCAGGCTTACGAATCTCGGCCAAACGGTAATACTCGTTCATTACGAAAGATAACTGCGCACCGACCGTCTTTCCAAACTCCCGAGCCAACCAATGATTCAGATGAGCGTATACACCTTCTTGCTTTACTTTATTAATATTCCAAGCCATGTCCAGAAAAAGTTCCGTATCATACTCAGCCGGTTTAATATCGCCCACATTCAAAATCCACATCTTTTGAATACCGGACTCATAAGCCTGGCACATTTGCTGATAAATCTGAGCGGGCTGCGTACTGCAAAGCCACAAATAATCATGCGGAACTCCCCAATATGAGATATGATAATAAATACCGTTTCCACCGGAACGAGCCCGTTCTATCGAGTCCGGAAAATGGCGGAGATATCCGAAATTATCATCACACCACATTAACGTCACGTCATCGGGTACTTTCAAACCGGCACGATAGATTTTCAACACTTCCTTATATGGAATAAAGACCTGCGGCACTTTGGTCAAATCTTTATTGACCAGCTCCTTCAACATCTTACGCTGATCGATCAATATTTCTTTCATCACGCTCTTTTGCTCCTCCAAAGATTTCGGACCAATCATCCTTCCGTCGTGAATGCCACGCATCCCCAACGTATAAACATTATCAGAATGAGCAACCTGTTTCACCCGTTTTTCCCAAAATTGATAAACAGACGCACGATTATGCAAATAATCATAAGCACCATTCCCTTCTTTTGCCCATTCGCCATTGGTGTTACGCAACATCGGTTCGCAATGAGACGTACCTATATATATACCATAAGCATCGGCCACCTCTTTATTGCCCGGAGTAAAATAAAAAGGCAGTGAACAAGAATGCATGGCCGGCCAAAACATATTGGCACGCAAGCGTAAAAGTAATTCAAAAATACGTCGATGCGTTTGAGGACCGATCCGCCCTTTTATCCCCGAAGGTTCATAAGTCATACTGCTCCAAGGGTTCATCCCCCAATCTTCATCATTGATGAATATACCCCGATAAGCCACCGATGGCGACTGAAAATCCTGATAGTCATATTTAAGAGTAAAGGCGGTCAAAGGTGCAGGAGTTACATCCGCCCACCATTCCCATGGCGAAACACCGAGCAATCGCGACAGTTCCATGATACCATAAGCCGTTCCCCGTTTATCACTACCGGCCACCACAAGAACAGACTTTTTCTTCCAACGGATAACCTTTATTATAAAAGATTCCTTCTTCCCTTTCAGCTTTTCTATATTTAGTACTCCCCTCTTTGCCAATTTCTTTAATGCAGAACACTGGTCATAAGTACCAATTAAAATATCACCCTTCTCTTTTGTTATTTGAGGAGTAGCAGCAAGCACCCTTCCACAATCTCCGCTGAAAATACCTAAAGCAGTGACCACTACATTTTTTTCCACAGCCGTATCGCAGGCAATAGTGAAAGATTGCGAAGAACGAAGGACAAAGTCCGATTGATTCTTCGCATGGCATAATAATATACTAAACGTTATTGATAAGCACAATAGAATTCTTTTCATAGCTTCAAATATATATAACCCGAAATTAAATCTTGATTTAATGCTGTACAAATATAACCAATTAAAATTAAAGAAAGGACAAGAAAGAAGAAATTAAAGACTGGAAAGCAGTCCCGTTACCAGAGAAAAAAATCAAAGATGAAGAATCTATTATTCACAAAAAGAAGAAACTAAAGTTTAAA